>NZ_JBFTNE010000021.1:0-80217 GCF_056397325.1 Cupriavidus sp. 05N39 | reverse complement strand
GAATCTACGTTTTGCATCGGGGAGAGAAATGACGGTAGTGCAAGATCTGCAAGCCTTTGGGGCCTTTGACGTTGCTCAGGCAACTGCATCACTATGGGTATTCAAGAAGCGCCCGGCGACTGGGCAAATGAATCCCTTTACAGCCGTTTCAGTCGTGATGAGCGACGCCTTGAGAGATCAACTCAAAGGACTGGTTTCGAGCTACCAAACCAGTCACACCATCGCTGAAGAGTACAACTTGCTCAGTCAGCCGAGCGAAGGAGGCTTCCTTGCCGTTTCACGCGAGGAGACTCTGTTTCCTTACCTCCAAAAGCTGATTGATCAGCCTTTGGAGGAATGTTTGGTAAAGCACGTGAAGCAGCTTAATAACGCTGCGGGGTACGTTCTTCGTCTGCGCCACGGTGACTCGGTGATTTGCTGTGTCAAGAAGGCAAATGCAGACTGGGGAACCCGAAAGAAGAAGGGCATGATGAATATCTTCTTCACTGAGGCGGGCCTCGATATCATGGATAACCCGTCATTTAGCATCTCCCGTAGTTTTGACTTCTTTGTCGTGGGAGAAAGCGTTCTCATGAGCAGCAAACCTGCTTTTGAATCTCTGCTGAATCACAAAGACACCTACGAAGAGGCATATGCAGAACTGAAGCAAGAGGAAGGCTTTTCAGCCGCTATTGCTGATTTCGCCGTTTTTGACGCCTTCATCGGCAAAAACGCTACGCACTTGCGCCGTATGGCGGTGATCAAGGCGCGTGGCTATTACCAGAACCCGGATTACATGATCCGTCTTCGCGAGATCAACGGACTCCGCAGTTGGGGTATACAGTTCGACGATCAGGGGCGAATCGTCGCTACCCAAGAAAAAATGCGCGACATCTTGCACGTCCTGCTGGATCATCGTCTGCGATCGGAGCTATCCGACAACCAGTACGACGTGCCATCGACCACACCTGTTGGTCAGTGAGTTGCTCCAACCAAGCATGAGCTAGACGCGCGAGAATTTTACTGGGTCATTACATCAACGAGTTGAGGGCGCTGCCATAGGGATTTAGCGCTCACTAAATTGATCGTCTGCGTGAGTGCCGCGCATGGGCAGTGAGGTCTCCGCCGGTCAAGCAGATGGCGCTGTTTGAGCCGCTGCCTCTTGGTCCGCCGTTGAAGTTTGATGAAAGCTAATTCCCGCTTCCTCCAGCATCCATGCCTCGATCTTGTCGTGCCACATTCGAAGCATATCGAGTGGCCGGCGACGATAATGTTTTTCGGCTAGCGCTGAAGGTTTGTGCCCTTGGATCTGTGCCACGACGCCAACGGGAACCTCGCTCCACTCGGATAGCGTGCCGAACGACCGGCGCAGGCCATGTAGCGTCACGTGGGGCAGGCCGGCTGCCTCGATGGCTTGGTTGTGTGCATACCTTGGCTCGGCAATCCGGCCCTTTGCAGCATTGAGGCTATGGAATACGCAGGGAGAAGGCTCCCATTTCTCGCCTCGTGCTTCGAGCGTCCGCCGCCGCCGGGCAGTCGGCGGGGTTTCGTTGAGGCGTTTGAGATTGAGCAACAGGGAAGCCAGATAGGGCGTGAGGGGAATCACGCGCCCGGCTTCTATCTTGTCGGCGATGCGCAGACTTCGCCATTGGAAGTCCACGTCATCCCAGCGCAGAGCTGCGAGTTCTTCCCGGCGCGCACCAGTAATGAGAAGTCCTTGCAGGTAGGCGGACTGCACCGGGTTGTGCAGGGCGCGCACAGCGGAGAACCAGGTGGCAAGTTGTTCGCGCTGAAGGCTATCGCCGTCCTTGGTATTGCTGCTTGGCAGGGCGCCGGTCACCTTGGGGGAGGTGCAGCAGTCGGTCGGGATGGTGCCTGCGTATTTGTCTTGTCCTTCGCACCAGCGTGCAAAGGCCTTGAGCATCCTGAATGCATATGCGGCACTGGTCGGCCGGGCAGGCACCTCGGATTCCAGCCACGTGGCAACAGTCTTGGCAGTCAGGCCGGAGAGCTTCAGTGCCATCAGTGGGTAAAGCGGTCCGCGTTCGGTTTGCTTGCTGCCTCGCTTGGCAGGCATCCCGCCTGGCGCGGCAAGCTTGATGTGGTCATTGATGTAGGTTGCGGACCTTGGCTTCTTAGTCTTGGGGGAGATTTTCGTACGCAGATGCTCAAGGTAGTCTGTCCAAGCTTCGGCAACCGTCACGCTCTCCCGAGCCGTCGCCGCCCGCCTTGCCTCATAGCTGGCCCGTTGCTCGGCCTTGACTTCACGCGGATCCTGGCCGGCATCGATCAGCGTTTGCAGGCGCCTGGCTTCCTCCTGAGCCTTACTGATTGTCCAGCTACGCGGATCCCCAATGGTCAGGCGGACGGTTTGTCCGTGGATCTTGCCCTGGAAGACGTATGACTTTGCCCCACTGGCGGTAGCGCGCAAACCGAGGCCAGGGGAAATCGCATCCCACAGAAAAGCTTGCGCTTTCCCTTGGGGGCACTGGTGAGCATCTACCCGGGCAGCGGTGAAGTTGATTTTTGCCATGCAGAATCCTACAAACCGGGTTACACGGTTCCATGTAACCGCTATGTAACCGGATTGTGCGGTATTCGATCTATCCCGGTCAACGAGATATCACCGGGCGTCAACGAAAAACCCCTTTATTTTTAAGTATTTGCATGGCCACAGGGATCTCAGTCAACGTAGGGTAATGTCCACTAACGCTGATTTGTAATCATCAGGTGGCGGGTTCGAGTCCTGCAGCCGGCACCAGAATTCCAAAACGGGCTACGCGATTTGCGTAGCCCGTTTTGTTTTTGAGCGGGTTGAAGATTCGGTTCTCCCGTACGGCGGGCGCAGTCGTCACGCCTGGCACCGCTAACAACTGCGCGACTTGCCGCGAACGCTTCTATCCGAGACCACAGATATAGTCATCGACCGTCTGGATCGAGGAAAGATCAACGGCCAGCCTGCCCTGGCTGATCATGCCCGGCGAATCTTCGATCGATTCAGCCCTCCGCATGTCGAGATATGCCGTTGCCGGATCCAGCGGGGATCGTAGTCGAGCAGCGAATGTGTGATGAATCGGACCGATTCGAAAGCAACCTGCCCTGAGCTCCGGGCGCCGGATCGCGATACAACGATTGCATATCCCCGTCTTGCGCCCGTCATTCAACCCGCCTACCGTAGCGTTCGGGAAACCATTCAAGATCCCCCCCTGCCAGACAACCTGGCAGGGTGCCTCCGCACCTCCCCATTCCATCAGCCAACCAAAGCAACCCAAAAAGGAAAGCCTCCGTGATCCGGAAACTTGCACGTATGGCATGGCTGGTCTCGATTACCTGTCTGGCGGCTTGCGGAGGCGATGGCGCATCGGCGGAGCCGGACGCCTCCGCCATTTCCGTGTCAGCGGTGAACGCTCCTGCCTCTGCCTCCAACGCTACCCTGTCTCCCTCAGCGCAAACTCTGGCCCCTTCGCGCTGGATGCCGGCCGCCGCGGACACCTGGCAGTTGCAATTGACCAGCACGGTCAACACGAACTACCCCGCGCAGGTCTTCGATATCGATCTGGTGGATACGCCGCAAGCAACCATCAATGCGCTGAAGGCGCAGGGCAAGCGCGTAGTCTGCTATTTCTCCGCCGGCAGCTCAGAAAACTGGCGCCCGGATTTCAAGCAGTTTGCGGCGGCCGATATGGGCAAGGCCCTGTCGGGTTGGGCGGGAGAGCGCTGGCTGGATACGCGCTCGCCCAACGTCCGCAAGATCATGCAGGCGCGCATGGATCTGGCGAAGTCGAAGGGTTGCGATGGCGTGGACCCGGACAACGTCGACGGCTATGCCAACAAGCCGGGTCTCCCGCTGACAGCGGTCACGCAGCTGGACTACAACCGTTTTCTCGCAGCCGAGGCGCATGCGCGCGGGCTGGCCGTGGGCCTGAAGAACGACGTGGACCAGATCGCTCAACTGGCGGCGGATTTCGATTTCGCGGTGAACGAGCAGTGCTTCCAGTACAAGGAGTGCGCTACCTACACGCCGTTCACGGCCCAGGGCAAGGCAGTGTTCAACGTGGAGTACGCCTCGAAGTACAAGGATGCGGCGACGCGCGCAACGCTGTGTGCTTCGGCAAAGGCGGCGCATCTTCGCACGCTGGTGCTGCCGCTGAACCTGGATGACGCGTTCCGCTACGCTTGCGATTGAGCGAACCATAGCCGGCAACTGCAAGCTTCCAGCACCAGCTTTTCCGACGCGGCGTTCCCCGCGCCAGGTGCGGGACAGGCGATGGCATCGCACGCACCGTCTTTGTCTTACGCGCGGCTTCCGGCATGCCGACAGAAGTTGTGCCGCGTGCGTCCTATAGTGAAGGCGAGGGCGTCCTCCGGCTACCGGCGCCAGGCTGGGCCGGCCGCTTGCGTTCATCGCGCTTTCGCATTCCGGCGGCGCATCCGCCCGGGGCGAGGCGAGTCTTGCCGGAGAGCCGAACATGGTCGTGCCGCGTCTATCCCTCCTGTCGCTGAGCGTGCTGATGGTGGCCGGCCTGGCGGCGTGCGGCGAAACCGCAACCCTGCCAGTGTCAGCGGGCACCGGCTTCACGCCGCAGTTGCCGGCGCCGAACAAGACCATGCTGCCAACCGTGCACATCGCCCCTGCGAAGGGCTGGGCCGATGGCGCCAAGCCGGTGGCGGCGGACGGCCTGTCCGCCGTGGCGTTTGCCGACAAACTGGATCATCCCCGCTGGCTCTACGTGTTGCCCAATGGCGATGTGCTGGTTGCCGAGACCAACGCACCGCCAAAACCCGACGATGGTAAGGGCATCAGGGGCTGGGTAATGAAACAGGTGATGAAGCGCGCCGGCGCGGGGGTGCCGAGTGCCGATCGCATTACGCTGTTGCGCGACACCGATGGCGATGGCGTGGCCGATGCGCGCTCGGTTTTCCTCAAGGACCTGCATTCGCCTTTCGGCATGGTGCTGGTCGGCAATGATTTCTACGTGGCCGACACCGATGCCGTGCTGCGCTTCCCCTACCAACCCGGACAGACCCAGGTTACCGCACCCGGCGTGAAAGTGGTGGACCTGCCGGCTGGCCCGATCAACCATCACTGGACCAAGAACATCATCGCCAGCCAGGACGGCGGCAAGCTGTATGTCACCGTCGGCTCGAACAGCAACGTCGGCGAGAACGGCATCGACAAGGAGGAGGGCCGCGCGGCCATCTGGGAAGTCGATCCAAAGACCGGAGCGCATCGCATCTTCGCCAGCGGCTTGCGCAATCCCAACGGCATGGCGTGGGAGCCCGCCAGCGGAGCGCTGTGGACCTCGGTCAACGAGCGCGACGAAATCGGCAGCGATCTGGTGCCTGACTACATTACCTCGGTGAGCGACGGGGCCTTTTACGGCTGGCCCTTTAGCTACTACGGCCAGCATGTGGACGAACGCGTGAAGCCGCAGCGGCCCGAAATGGTGGCCAAGGCCATCCCGCCCGATTACGCGGTCGGCCCGCACACCGCCTCGCTTGGCCTCGCCTCGTCGCAAGGCAACTCGCTCACGGCTGCGTTCAAGGACGGTATGTTTGTCAGCCAGCATGGCTCGTGGAACCGCAAGCCGCACAGCGGCTACAAGGTGATCTTCGTGCCGTTTGCCAACGGCAGACCGGCAGGTCCGCCTGTGGATGTGCTGACGGGATTTCTTGACAAGGACGGCGACGCCCAAGGGCGGCCGGTAGGCGTGGCCATCGACAAGCGCGGGGCGCTGCTGGTTGCCGACGATGTCGGCAATGTGGTTTGGCGGGTGGCCGTGGCGAAGTAGTACCGCCACGCACCGCGCATGTTGTGGCCCAACGCCTACTTGCTCACCCMCATCTGCCTGAGCAGGCCCAGGTTGTCCTCCAGATGCCAGTTCTCCACGATCTTGCCGTTCGCCACGCGGTACAGGTCGAAGGCCTGGAAGTCGATCTGCTGGCCCTGGCCCTTGCTGTCGCCGAACGCCCCGGTAAAGTGGCCGCGAAAGCGCAGATGCACCGCGACCCGGTCGCCGGCGATGACCACGTCTTCCATTTCCGCGCTGAGATCCGGTACCGCGGCGCGGAATCCCCTGGAGGCCTGCAACGGGCCGCGCAGGCCTTGCTCGCGGCCGGGCGGCAGCGTGCGGTCGCTGAAGTCCGGGGCGAGTGCGAGCGTGGCGTAGCGTTCGTCGCCGGTGTGCCAGAAGGTGGCGTAGCGGCGGGCGGCGAGAAGCGCGGCTGCCGCGGACGGCTGGCCGGCGCCCTGGGCCAGGTGCTGCGGGTGGACCAGCTCGTCGCCGGCAGCGGCGGCGCTTTGCGATAGCGGTAACAGGGCGACGCCTAGGGCGGCTACGAATGCGCGTACTGGCGCGAGGTTTGTGGTTTTCATGTCGGCTTGTACTCGTCTGTATGTTCGTGGTTTTGCCCTGGCTTATGCCGCCGGCACGTCGCTCGCGCCGAGCGCGAAGCGGGCGATGTCGTCCTTGCGCATGAAGGTCACGCCGGCATGGCCCTGGGCGTAGCGGATAAACGCTTCGAGCGCCCGCACGCGTGCCGGGGAACCGGAGATGCGGTCGTGCGTGCTGATGGACATCATGCGGCGGCGGTGGGCGCCTTCGGCGTAGAGCACATCGAACTCCGCCTTCAGTTCGCCGAGCATGTCTTCGGCCGTGGTCGATGGCGAGTCGAAGCGCACGATGTCGTTGTTGCGCACGGTGTAGGGCACCACGGCGAACGGCTTGCCGCCTACCTGCAGCACGGATGGCTCGTCGCGGCTGAGGTCGTCGATGTGATAGAGGAAGCCGAGCGACTGCAGGATCGGCAGCGTATTGGGCGAGCCGCGCATCCAGAAGGCGTTGAAGCCGAGGGGCCGCGTGCCGGTGGCGCGCTGGATGGTGTCGATGCTCTGCACGTAGCTGGCGCGTTCCGCTTCGGCACTCATGCTGTATTGCGGCTCCCAGGTCTGGCCATGGCCCGAGGCTTCGTGCCCGCGCGCGACGATTTCGCGCGCCAGTTCGGGATGGCGCTCGACTGCCTGACCCACCATATGCGAGGTCACCTTGATACCGGCGCGGTCCCACAGGTCCAGCAGACGCGGGATGCCTTCGCGCACGCCGTAGGTGTACCAAGACTGCAGCGGGTAGTCCGGGTACTTGGGGTCGAGCGGAGGGAAGGGGCCGCTGGCGCCGCGCTCGGGCTGGGCGCCGGCCTCGAACTGCATTGAGATGGAGATGACGAGTTGCGCGCCATCCGGCCAGAATCGGGTGCGGCCGGCGCGAGCTTGCTGGCGCGCCTGGCCGGGGTGCGCGGTGGCGCCGCCGGCTGCAGCTGCGGCCAGCGGCAGCGCAGCGGTGAGTACGGCTGCGCTGCCCAGGAAGTGGCGGCGCGGAATCCGCGGCGCGCGCGTCGTCGGTCTGGTGGGCTGGTTCGTGCTCATGTTCGGTTTCCTTGCCTTGCGGCGGTTGCATGAGTACGGACTTTATGATTCAAGCTGAAATTGATAAATATCCATTTTTAACTATCAATTTCAAAAACAGTTTGTTAATTGGTGCGCCGCGCGAAACGATAAGAGTTGGCGGCGCCAGGCACGCGTCAGATGGGTATGAGATACCCGCTGCCGGCGGCGTCCCGGATCACCTTTCCGAGCGTTTCCATGAAAGCTGTGGCGGCGGGGCTATCCGGCCGGCCGCGGCGCCGGTGCAGTGCGGCCGTGCGGCTGAAGCCGGGATGCGCGACCGGCGCGTAGGCCAGCCCGGCGAAGCTGCCGCTGCGCTGCGTGCCGGCGATATGCAGCGCCAGCGGGCTGGCGATGGTGTACAGGCGGCCGCCGAGCACGGCGCGCAGCAAGGCTTCCACGCTGGGGCCTTCCAGCCGGGGCCGCAGCACGATGCCGGCGGCCTGCGCGGCCGCGTCGATCTGCCGGCGCATGGCGAAGCGCTCGGGCAGCAGCGCCAGGGGCAGCGTTCCCAGTTGCGCCAGGGTCACGGTTTCCTGTTCGCGTGGCAGCTTGTGTCCGGGTGCGATCAAGGCAAGCGTTTCCGAGAACAGCGGCACCTGTTCGATGCGTTTTGGCGCGTCCTTCGCAAACGCCAGGCCAAGATCGATCTGTCCGTCCAGCAGGGAACGGTCGACCTCGGCGGCGGCAAACTCGAACACCTGGATATCCAGCCCCGGATGCGCATCGACCAGCGCTTGCACGGCAGGCATCACCAGCGCGGAAAGATAGGTATGGGTGGCGCCGATGCGCAGCGTGCCCTCCACCGCGCCGCGCTGAGAGGCTGCGGATACGATGACCCGTTCGAGCTGATCGAGCACGGGTTCGAGCGCCAGAACCAGTTGCCTGCCCGCATCGGTCAGTTCCAGCTTGCGGCCCACGCGTCCGAACAGCGGCACCCCCAGGCTCTGCGCGAAGATGCGCAGGTGCTGTGACAAGGCCGGTTGCGTCAGGCCGAGCGAATCGGCCGCGGCGGTCACGCTGCCATGGCGGGCAACGGCCATGAAGCTGCGGACCAGGCGCAGGTCCATGGCTTCGGGCGTGGCCGTTGATCTCATAATCTGTCGTGATGAATTGAAAATCGATTCATCATTTTACAGAGCATGTCGTAACTGCTGGAATGCATGCACAACATGGAAAACACCAGGAGACCCCCATGTCATGCCATTCCAGCGCCGACCGGCGCAACCGCCGGCTGCTTGCCTTCTTGTCGCCCGCGCTCGCAGCCGCCGCGCTCTGCCTGACATTCGCGCCAGCGGCCAGCGCTGCCTATCCGGATCGCCCGATCCRCCTGGTGGTGCCGTATGCGCCCGGCGCCACCACCGACTCGCTCGCCCGCCTGATCGGGAAAGAACTGCAGGTCCGCCTGAAGCAACCGGTGGTGGTGGAGAACCGGCCCGGCGCGGGCGGCACCATCGGCAGCGACTATGTCAGCAAGGCGCCTGCCGATGGCTATACCTTGTTGCTGGGCGCGGTCGGGCCGGTCTCGGTCGGCAAGGCGTTGTATCCCGCGCTGCCCTACGATCCAGCGAAGGACCTGGCCGGCGTCGGCCTGATCGGCACGGTGCCGTTCATCCTGGTGGCGGGCACCCGCGGGCAGCGCTTCGATTCCGTGCCCGCGCTGGTGCGCGCGTCCGCCGCGGCGCCCGACACCATCGCCTACGGCTCGGCGGGCAACGGCACGCCGCAGCACATCATCGGGGCGATGTTCTCGCAGGCTACCGGCGCGCGCCTGCTGCATTCTCCCTACAAGGGGTCGGGCCCCGCCATCAACGATCTGCTGGGCGGGCAGATTGCGCTGATGTTCGACAGCCCCGTGCTGCTGCTGCCGCACATCAAAGCCGGCACGGTGGTGCCGCTGGCGCAGACCGGCGCACGACGCTCCGCCTTGCTGCCGGGGGTGCCCACCATGCGCGAGCAAGGCGTGCGCGATTTCGACGCGGCGCCGTGGTACGGAATCATGGCGCCGGGCAAGCTGCCGGGCGATATCCTCAACCGGCTCAACCACGAGCTGAATGCGGTGCTCGCCGACAAGCAGATGCAGGAACGCCTGCTGGCGCTTGGCGTGGAAGCCCGGCCGCTGGATCCTGCCGGCTTCCGCCAGTTCCTGTCGCAGGCGCAGGCGAGTTGGACCCGCGCCGTATCCTCCGCCTCGGTGAAACCGGACTGATCATGCCGCACCTGATTACCGAAACCACGCGGCAACTCGCGGACAGGATCGACTTCGCGCATGTGTTCGCCGGCGTGCACCGCGAACTCGCAGGGCATGGCTACGCGCAACTGGCGGATCTCAAGAGCCGCCTGCTGGTGGCGGAGGTTGCGCTGACCGGCGACGACCCCGAAGCCGGCTTCGTCGTGACGCATCTCGTGATGACCAATGCGCGGCCGGAGCCGGTGCAGGCCGCCATGGCCGCGGTCGTGCTGGCGCATATGGCGGCAGCCGTCAGGCAGGCCGCTTTCGCCGGCAACGTGCAGGTGTGCGTGCTGCATCGCCTGGCGGCACAGGGGACGTATCGGAAGACAGTGGTGGTGAGCCCGGGCGCGGTTTGAGGCTTGAGGCTTGAGAGGCGAGGGGGCTAGCGCTGTGCCTGCTCCAGTTCACGCCACGCCAGGAACAGGCGCGTGTCGAACTCGAGCTGGTGATACGCCGGCTCCATGTATTCGCACAGGCGGTAGAACGCCTTGTTGTGATCGCTTTCCTTCAGGTGCGCGAGTTCGTGCACCACGATCATGCGCAGGAATTCGGGCGGCGCTTCCTTGAACAGCGAGGCCACGCGGATTTCCTTCTTGGCCTTGAGCTTGCCACCCTGCACGCGCGAGATGGCGGTGTGCAGCCCGAGCGCGCGATGCACCACGTCGATCTTCGCGTCGAACGCGATCTTGTGGACCGGCGGCGCGGTGCGCAGGAATTCCTGCTTCAGTTCGGCGGTGTAGTCGTACAGCGCGCGGTCTGTCTGCACGGTGTGCCGGGCCGGGTATTTCTTCGCCAGGTGCTCGCCAAGGCGATTGGCGGCAACCAGCTGGCGCACCTGGTCGAGCACGGCATCGGGATACGCGCTCAGGAAGCGCAGCGGATCCTTGGCGCCGGGGCGCCAGGTTTCGCTGGCGGGAGCGGGATGGCTACGGTTGCTCAATGGTGGTGATGGTGGTGGTGTGCCCAGTTGCCGTCGACGGAGGAGACGAAGGACTCGACCGCATCCTTGTCGCCGGTGGCGTGACGAACCAGCTCACCGCATTTGCACCAGCCCTGGTATGGCGTGATGTGCGAACAGGCGGATACCTTCTGCAGAAACAGCGTGACGGGCTTGGTGCACTTCTTGCACTTGAAGGTGAGGGTGCGGGCGGGTTTGCTCATCGGATCGGGCTTGAATACGGGGTGGTTCGGCGGTGCCGGCGGTTGGCGGCGGGACAACGGGCATTTTAACCTGCCCTTGCCAGGCGTTCATGCCCGGTGCCGTTGCGCTTGTCCGGCCCTTTGCCGCCTATTCCTTCACCGCCCCCGTCATGCCCGACACGTAGTACTCGACAAAGAACGAGTACACCAGCGCTACCGGCAGCGAGCCCAGCAAGGCGCCTGCCATCAGCGCGCCCCAGTGGTAGACGTCGCCCTCGATCAGCTCGGTGACGATGCCCACCGGCACCGTTTTCACTTCCGACGAGGAAATAAAGGTCAGCGCGTAGATGAACTCGTTCCACGACAGCGTGAAGGCGAAGATGCCGGCCGAGATCAGTCCCGGCACGGCCAGCGGCAGGATGATCTTGACCAGGATCTCCCAGCGGGTGGCGCCGTCGATCAGCGCGCATTCTTCCAGTTCGTAAGGGATGGAGCGGAAGTAGCCCATCAGCAGCCAGGTGCAGAACGGGATCAGGAAGGTGGGATAGGTCAGGATCAGCGCCCAGCGCGTATCGAACAGGCCGAGCTGGAACACGATCGATGCCAGCGGGATAAACAGGATCGAGGGCGGGATCAGGTAGGCCAGGAAGATGGCCAGCCCGACCTGCTTCGCGCCCTGGAAGCGCAGCCGCTCGATCGCGTAGGCGGCCAGCACGCTGGCGGCCAGCGAGGCGAAGGTCGATACCGTCGAGACGATCACGGTATTGAGCAGCCAGGCCGGGTAGGGCGTGTTGAACAGCAGCTTCTTGAAATGCGCGAAGGTGGGCGCCATCACCAGGAACGGGTTGGCGCTGCGCATCAGCAGTTCGCCATCCGGCTTGAAGGCGGTGATCGCCATCCAGTAGAACGGAAACAGCAGCACGAAGACGAAGATGCCTAGTGGGATGTAGATGGTCACCCAGCGCCGCGGTATCGATTGCAGGTAGTCCATGCCCTGCTGCTCGGGCGCGCTCATCGCTTTCGCTTTCATTTGTCGCCTCCCTGTTGCCAGCCGCGCCGCTGCAGGCCGAAGTAAGAGAACAGGATGGCAGCCAGCAGGAAGGGCACCATCATGGTGGCGATCGCCGCGCCTTCGCCCAGTGAACCGCCGGGAATCGCGCGCTGGAAGGACAGGGTGGCCATCAGGTGAGTGGCGTTGAGCGGGCCGCCGCGCGTGAGCACGTAGATCAGCTGGAAATCGGTGAAGGTGAACAGCACGGAGAAGGTCATCACCACCGCGATGATCGGCGTCAGCAGCGGCAGCGTGACATAGCGGAACTGCTGCCACGGCGTGACGCCGTCGATCGATGCCGCTTCGTACAGCGTGGGCGAGATGGTCTGCAGCCCGGCCAGCAGGGAGATCGCGACAAAGGGAATGCCGCGCCAGACATTGGCGGCGATGGTGGAGAAGCGGGCCAGCCACGGGTCGCCGAGGAAATCGATATAGCGGTCGATCAGCCCGAGCTTGACCAGGCTCCAGCTGATGATGGAAAACTGCGCATCATAGATCCACCAGAAGGCCAGCGCCGACAGCGCCGTCGGCACAATCCACGGCAGCAGCACGATGGCGCGGAAGAACGATTTGAACGGCAGGTTCTTGTTGAGCAGCAGCGCCAGCCACAGCCCCAGCGCGAACTTCAGCACGCTGGCCACCAGCGTGTAGAACAGCGTGTTGAACAGCGCCAGTTGCGTCAGCGAGTCGCCGGCCAGGTAACTGTAGTTGGCCAGCCCGATCCATTCGCCGGTGCCGCCGATCTTGGTATTGGTGAAGCCGAGCCAGACGCCGAGGCCGAGCGGATATGTCAGGAAGACCAGCAGCAACAGCGCCGTGGGCAGCATGAACAGCAGCCCCAGCGTATGGCGGTTGTTCAACAGGCGGGATAGCATGGATCACCTCGGCGGCTGCCGGTCCGGCGCTGGAAACGCCGGACCGGATCTTCAGAACGGCGGCGCGGCGGTGTGCCGCCGCGCCTTCCCTGCTTCGGGCGTTKGCGACATCACGCCTTGTAGTAGCGCTCGGCACGCTGCGCCGCGCGCGCCGCCGCCTCCTTCGGCGTCTTGGAACCGCTGGCCGCCTCGGCCACCATGTCGAGCACGATGTAGTCAGCCATGG
Source organism: Cupriavidus sp. 05N39 (assembly GCF_056397325.1). NCBI lineage: Bacteria > Pseudomonadati > Pseudomonadota > Betaproteobacteria > Burkholderiales > Burkholderiaceae > Cupriavidus > Cupriavidus sp. 05N39. Next base: position 67,272 of record NZ_JBFTNE010000021.1, on the reverse strand, counting down.
ACGCGGCCGAAGCGGTGCCCAGCGGGCCGGCGTGGCCGTTGTCGAGCATCAGCGCGGCGGAGTCGCGATAGACGGTGTGCTTGGGATCGGCCGTCCAGATCGGGTTGGCCTCGTAGGCCTTGAGCGGCTGGCTGACGTAGCCGATGGCGGCTTCCATCCATGGGTTGTACTGCTCCGGTTCCATCATGAATTGCAGGTAGGCCTTGGCCGCGTTCGGGAACTTGGAATATCGGAACAGCATCATTTGCGTGATCTGCATCAGTTCGGTGGGTTTGCCGGACGTGCCGATCGGGAAGTGCGCGTGCTGGATGTCCCGCGCCATCTCCTGCAGCTTGGGCTCCTTCGAATTCTTGGCCGCGTAGTAGACCGAGATGCCGTTGGCGGTCAGGCTGACCTGGCCGTCCAGGAAGGCCTTGTTGTTCGACGGGTCCTGCCAGGACAGCGTGCCGGGCACGAAGGTGGCATAGAGTTGCTTGGCATACTCCAGCGCGGCCCAGGTCTCGGGCGAGTTGACCACGACCTTGCCCTTGGTATCGACCAGCATGCCGCCATGCGACCAAAGCAGCCAGTGCGCCCAGTTGTTGCCGTCGCCGACCGCCTTGCCCAGCGCGAAGCCGCAGGGCGTGTTCTTGGCCTTGAGCCCCTGGCACAGTTTGAGGAAGCCGGCGAGGTCCTTGGGGATGGTCTCAAAGCCCGCTGCCTTGACATGGCTCTCGCGATAGACCAGCGCGTTGCCCACCACGCCCAGCGGCAGGCCGATCCACTTGCCGTTGTGCGTGCCGTATTTGCGGCACACGTCGTACCAGCCGCCGTATTTGCCGCCGAGGTAGGTGGCCAGGTCCGACATGTCGACGAGCTTGTCGGGATACTGTTGCGGGTCGTCGAACCAGCCGACGATGATGTCCGGCCCGCTACCAACGCTGGCCGCCACGGCGGCCTTGGGGCGCACGTCTTCCCAGCCTTCGTTGTCGACCCGCACCTCGATCCCGGTGAGTTCGGAGAACTTCCTGGTGTTGGCGTTCCACAAGTCTTCGTCGCCCTGCACGAAGCGCTTCCAGCGCAGCACCCGCAGCTTGGCGCCCGCTTCCGGTTTGTACAGCAGCGGGGCGGGCGCGGCGAAGGCATGGCCGCCCAGCGCCGTGGTGGCGGCGACGGCAGCCGTGGATGCCAGGAAATCGCGTCTCGTGAAGTTGGTCGGTGCGCTCATCGTTTTGTCTCCTCCGTGGTCAGGGGTTCCGCCCCGTGCTGGTCATGCCTGTTTCCCGGATCACCCTGCGCATCCGGCGTGCCGTGCCGCAGCAGCGACTGGCCCGTGTCGGCATCGAACAGGTGGGTGTGCTGGTGGTCGGGCACGAGGTTCAGGATGTCGCCCGCGGCGAAGTCATGGCGCTCGCGGAATATCGAGATGAAGTCCGTTTCGCAGAAGCGCGAATAGATCTCGGTGTTGGCGCCGGTAGGCTCGACTACCGACACGCGGTTGCGCAGGCCTTGGCCGGTCGCGTCCAGGCTCAGGTGCTCGGGCCGCACGCCATAGATCACGCGCTGGCCGTCGGTCCCGGCGCCGGCGTCGAAGCGCGTGGGGGGCGGCAGGCGCGTGCCATCGGGAAACTCGACAACCGTATCGCCGCCCTGGCGGCGCAGCACGCCGGGCACGAAGTTCATCGCGGGCGAGCCGATGAAACCGGCCACGAAGAGATTGTCGGGATGGTCGTAGAGGTCCAGCGGCTTGCCGCGCTGCTCCACGCGGCCGTCGCGCATCACCACGATCTGGTCGCCCATGGTCATGGCTTCGATCTGGTCATGCGTGACGTAGACCGAGGTGGTGCGCAGGCGCTGGTGCAGCTCCTTGATCTCCGCGCGCATCTGCACGCGCAGCTTGGCGTCGAGGTTGGAGAGCGGCTCGTCGAAGAGGAACACTTGCGGATCGCGCACGATGGCGCGTCCCATCGCCACCCGCTGCCGCTGGCCGCCCGAAAGCTGGCGCGGGTAGCGATCCAGCAAACTGCCCAGGCCGAGAATGGCGGAAGCCTTGTCCACCTTCTGCCTGATCTCGTCCTTATCCCCCTTGGCGAGCTTGAGCGAGAAAGCCATGTTGTCGTAGACCGTCATATGCGGGTAGAGCGCATAGTTCTGGAACACCATGGCGATGTCGCGCTCCTTTGGCGGCAGGCGATTGACCACCCGGCCGCCGATGGCGATCTCGCCGGTGGTGATTTCCTCCAGCCCGGCAATCATGCGCAACAGCGTGGATTTGCCGCAGCCGGATGGTCCCACCAGCACGGTGAACTCGCCGTCGGCGATGTCGATGTCCACGCCGCGGATGACCTGCGTGCTGCCGAAGTACTTCTGGATGCCGCGAATCTGAACCGATGCCATGCGTGGTGTCTCCGTTGGCCGTTCATGCCGGGAGCGGCCGTTCGTCGCGAATGCAAAGCTGCGGAAAGCCGCGTTGCGACAACGCGTCTCAGTGGTTGTCCTTGGGTACGGCGGCGCCGCTCTTGCCCACCAGGAAATCCATGTCGGCGCCCAGGTTGGCTTGTTGCACGTGCTCGACATAGAGCCGGGTCCAGCCGCGTTCCATCGGCAGCGCAGGCGCTTGCCACGCTGCGCGGCGGCGCTGCAATTCCTCGTCGCCGACATGCAGGTGCAGCTTGCGCGCGGGTACATCCAGCTCCACCATGTCGCCGTCGCGCACCAGCGCGAGCGGGCCCCCGGCCGCGGCCTCGGGCGCCACGTGCAGCACCACTGTGCCGTAGGCAGTGCCGCTCATGCGCGCATCCGAGACGCGGACCATGTCCGTGATGCCCTTGCGCAGCACCTTGGGCGGCAGCGGCATGTTGCCGGCCTCGGCCATGCCGGGGTAGCCGCGCGGGCCGCAGTTCTTGAGCACCAGCACGCAGGTTTCGTCCACATCGAGCGATTCGTCGTCGAGGCGCTGGTGCATATGCTCGCTGTTCTCGAACACCACCGCGCGGCCCGTGTGCCTGAGCAGCGCCGGGGTGGCGGCGGAGGGCTTGATCACCGCGCCGTCGGGGCACAGGTTGCCGCGCAGCACGGCAATGCCCGCGTTCGCCTTGAAGGGCGCGTCGAAGGCGTGGATGACTTCGCGGTTCCAGTTGGGCGCGTCCTTGCAGTTGTCCCACAGCGTCTTGCCGTTGACGGTCAGCGCGTCGCGCGCCAGCACCGCGCCCAGTTCGCGGATTACCGCCGGCAGACCGCCGGCGTAATAGAAGTCTTCCATCAGGTGGCGCCCGGAGGGCTGCAGGTCGAGCAGGCAGGGCAGCTCGTGACCCAATGCGTCCCAGTCTTCCAGGCTCAGCTTGACGCCGATGCGGCCGGCGATGGCAAGCAGGTGGATCACCGCGTTGGTCGAGCCGCCGATCGCCGCGTTGACGCGGATGGCGTTCTCGAAGGCAGGCCGGGTGAGGATCCGCGACATCACCAGGTTGTCCTTGACCATCTCCACGATGCGGCGCCCCGAGGCGCGCGCCAGCACATTGCGGCGGCCGTCCACCGCCGGAATCGCGGCGTTGCCGGGCAGGCTCATGCCGAGTGCTTCCACCATGCTGGCCATGGTCGACGCGGTGCCCATGGTCATGCAGTGGCCATGCGAGCGGTGCATGCAGCTTTCGGCTTCGAAGAAATCCTCCTGCGACATCTGTCCGGCCCGCACCGCTTCCGACATCTTCCAGACATCGGTGCCGGAGCCCAGCTCGCCGCCGCGAAACTTGCCGCTCAGCATCGGGCCGCCGGAGACGCCGATGGTGGGCAGGTCGCAGGACGCCGCGCCCATCATCAGCGCCGGCGTGGTCTTGTCGCAGCCCATCAGCAGCACCACGCCATCGATCGGATTGCCGCGAATCGATTCCTCCACGTCCATGCTGGCCAGGTTGCGGAACAGCATCGCGGTCGGGCGCAGCATGGTCTCGCCCAGCGACATCACCGGGAATTCGAGCGGAAAGCCGCCCGCTTCCCATACGCCGATCTTGACCTGTTCGGCCAGCGTGCGGAAATGCGAGTTGCAGGGGGTGAGTTCGGAATACGTGTTGCAGATGCCGATGACCGGGCGGCCGTCGAACTGATCGTGGGGAATGCCGCGGTTTTTCAGCCACGAGCGGTAGATGAAGCCATCGCGGTCAAGCCGGCCGAACCAGGCCTGGCTGCGGCGCACGGGGTGCACCGGGGGCTTCGGCGGTTTTTCGTCGTTCACTCGGGTCTCCTGCGTTCTGCGGGGGCCGCGTAGCGACGTCCAGCGCTTTCGCGCCACGTGTGCTGATGCCCGCTTTCTTGTGCGATGCAGATCCGGATGCCTGCGACCGCCACTGCCTTGCCGCGCGCATGCCGAGTGAGCGGAGTCTAGTTCAGGACTATCGACAGGTAAACTGGTATTACCAATTAGGGGTCTCTACTGCCGTCTCTACCGCCGCGCGCGGTGCCGTTGCCGATGCTGCAGTGCATTCGCGTTGCGCCTGGACATTGAACAGCGCGCTGCCTAGACTTCAGCGGACTGGACAACTGGTCAAACCAATCTCGCGCCGCGAGCCGGCGGCGCGGGACTGCGAAACACCGCAACCGCCAGCGCACGATTCGCGCACTGGAGATCTGTGCTGGCCACTCGGGGCTGCTTGTCCATGCCTATCCAATCGATCGAGCCACAGCGCCTTTACCGCCAGATCAGCAACCAGTTGCGCGGGTTGATCCTGGCCGGCGAGTTTCCGGTGGGCTCGCGCCTGCCGGCGGAGCGGGATCTGTCGGTGCAGCTCGGCGTGAGCCGGCCGTCGCTGCGCGAGGCATTGATCGCGCTCGAGGTCGAGGGCTATATCGAAGTGCGGATGGGCTCGGGCATCTATGTGTGCGAACCACCTTCGCACGCCGATGCGGGCTTCGACCTGTCCGGCGAGGAGGGACCGCTCGAACTGATCCGCGCCCGCGCGCTGGTGGAAGGCGAGGTTGCCGCGCTGGCGGCAAGAAGCGGGCGCAAGGCCCAGTTCGACGCCATCGAGGAGGCGATCGCGCAGATGGCCGCCGATGCCGCCGCGGGCCTCACGCCGCTCGATGCCGACCGCCTGTTCCACGTGCGCGTGGCCGAGGCCACCGGCAACAGCGTGCTGGTGGGCGTGGTGCGGCGGCTCTTCGACCTGCGCCTGGGCCCGCTGTTCGATCAGTTGGACAGCCACTTCGAAACGCCCGAGGTATGGGCGCGGGCGATCACGGAGCACCGCGCCGTGCTGGCGGCGCTGCGCGGCAAGGATCCCGAGCTGGCGCGCGCGCTGATACAGCGGCACATGGATATCGCCTACCGCCGGCTGACGTCCAGCCTGACCCGCGCGCGCAGGCGCCCGGCCGGCAACTTGCGCGCCGGGAAAGCGTCCTGACGGGCCGCGGCCGGACCGGCTTTGCTACACTTGGCCGATTCCCCCATTTCACCTCCCCCAATTCACTCGGATTCGCATGGCACAGTACGTTTTCACCATGAACCGCGTGGGCAAGATCGTTCCGCCCAAGCGTCACATTCTCAAGGACATCTCGCTGTCCTTCTTCCCGGGCGCCAAGATCGGCGTGCTGGGCCTGAACGGCTCGGGCAAGTCGACCGTGCTGAAGATCATGGCGGGCATCGACAAGGAGATCGAGGGCGAGGCCACGCCCATGCCCAACCTGAACATCGGCTACCTGCCGCAGGAACCGCAGCTCGATCCCGAACAGACGGTGCGCGAATCGGTGGAAGCCGCGCTGGGCGGCGTGTTCGAGGCACGCCAGAAGCTCGATGAGATCTACGCGGCCTATGCGGAACCGGACGCCGACTTCGACGCGCTGGCGGCGGACCAGGCCAAGTACGAAGCGATCCTCGCGGCCAGCGACGGCAACAACGCCGAACTGCAGCTGGAAATCGCAGCCGACGCGCTGCGCCTGCCGCCCTGGGACGCCAAGGTGGGCMAYCTGTCCGGYGGCGAGAAGCGCCGCGTGGCGCTGTGCCGCCTGCTGCTGTCGCGCCCSGACATGCTGCTGCTAGACGAACCCACCAACCACCTGGATGCGGAATCGGTGGAGTGGCTGGAGCAGTTCCTCACGCGCTTCCCCGGTACCGTGGTGGCTGTGACCCACGATCGCTACTTCCTGGACAACGCGGCCGAATGGATCCTGGAACTGGACCGCGGCCACGGCATCCCCTGGAAGGGCAATTACAGCTCCTGGCTGGACCAGAAGGAAACCCGCCTGAAACAGGAAGAGTCTAGCGAGTCGGCCCGCCAGAAGGCGCTGCACAAGGAACTGGAATGGGTGCGGCAGAACCCGAAGGGGCGCCAGGCCAAGTCCAAGGCGCGTCTGGCGCGCTTCGACGAACTGAACAGCCAGGAATACCAGAAGCGCAACGAAACCCAGGAAATCTTCATCCCCGCGGGTGAGCGCCTGGGCAACGAGGTGATCGAATTCAACGGTGTGAGCAAGGCCTATGGCGACCGCCTGCTGATCGATGACCTCAGCTTCAAGGTGCCGCCTGGCGCCATCGTCGGCATCATCGGCCCGAACGGCGCCGGCAAGTCGACCTTCTTCCGCATGCTCACCGGCAAGGAAACGCCGGACAGCGGCGAGATCAAGGTGGGCCCGACCGTGAAGATGGCCTACGTGGACCAGAGCCGCGATGCGCTCGACGGCAGCAAGACCGTGTTCGAGGAGATCTCAGGCGGCGCCGACGTGCTGACCGTGGGCCGCTACGAAACGCCGTCGCGTGCCTATATCGGCCGCTTCAACTTCAAGGGCTCGGACCAGCAGAAGCACGTGGGCACGCTCTCGGGCGGCGAGCGCGGGCGTCTGCACCTGGCCAAGACGCTGATCTCCGGCGGCAATGTGCTGCTGCTCGATGAACCGTCCAAYGACCTGGACRTSGAAACSCTGCGCGCGCTGGAAGACGCGCTGCTGGAGTTTGCGGGCTGCGTGATGGTGATCTCGCACGATCGCTGGTTCCTGGACCGGATCGCCACCCACATCCTGGCATTCGAAGGCGAGTCGCACGTGGAGTTCTTCCCTGGCAACTACCAGGAATACGAGGCGGACAAGAAGCGCCGCCTGGGTGAAGAGGGCGCCAAGCCGAAGCGTATCCGCTACAAGCCTATCGCGCGATAAGCACGATCATCCTGGCGGCATCCGGTTACGGGCCGCCAACGGACAAGGGCCCCGCTCGCGCGGGGCCCTTTGCTTTTTGCGTGTCCGCGTATTACGCCACATCCGCATTGAGCGGCGGCGCTGGCTTGGGCACCAGCTTCAGCTTCGTAATCTCCGACGGCGCGCCAAAGCGCTTGGGTGGCCCCCAATAGCCGGTGCCCCTGCTCACATACACCCACATTGCCTCATGCCGGTTCAGCCCGGCGGTATAGGGCTGCTGCATCGGCACAAACAGGTTCCACGGCCAGAACTGGCCGCCATGCGTATGTCCGGAAAGCTGCAGGTCGAAGCCAGCGTTGGAAGCGGCGGGCGCGGTGCGCGGCTGGTGCGCCAGCAGGACACGCGCGGCGACGACAGATGGCGCGCCGTCCAGCGCGCGCGCCGGGTCGCTGCGATGGCTTTCGTCGAAGCGGTGGGCGGAATAATCGGTCACGCCGGCCAGCACCAGTGCGTCTTCATCCTGCCCGATCACCACGTGCTCGTTCATCAGCACCTGCAGGCCCAGCCTGCGCAGTTCGATGATCCACGGCTCGGCGCCGGCGTAGTACTCGTGGTTGCCGGTGACGAAGAACGTGCCGTGGCGCGCCTTCAGGTCGCCCAGCGGCGCCGTGTGCGGCGCCAGCTCGCGTACCGTGCCGTCGACCAGGTCGCCGGTGATGGCGATGGCGTCCGGCTGCAACTCGTTGACGCGCGCGACGATGCGTTCCAGATAGGCGCGCTTGATGGTGGGGCCAACATGGATATCGCTGATCTGCACGATGGTGAAATCGTGCAGCGAGTCGGGCAGGCCGGCGATCGGCACTTCCACCTCCACCACCTGCGCCAGCCGCCGCGCATTGAACAGCCCCAGCGCGGTAACCAGCAGCGCCAGCACCGGTACCGCGGCAGCGGTGCGCGACAGCAGCCAGGCCGGGTGCCAGCCAGTGACGGCGCCCGCCAGCAGCACAATGTCGCGCGCCAGCGTCAGCACCAGCAGAGAGGAAAAGAACCCCATCGCCAGCATGCCTACCCAGGTGAGCGCGTCGCACCATGGCTGGTCCAGGCGCCGCGCGAGCAGGCCGGCGGGGATCAGCGGCCAGGACAGCGCCAGCCACGCCACGGCAAGTGCCTTGACGGCGAACGCCACGGGCAGGTCGGGTAACAGGCGCAGGCCGATGTAGCCGTGCAACAGGCCGACCACGATGGCCGCGACGAAAACGGTGGTGCGAGGGGGCATGCCGCCTCCAGGAGAGCGGGCGCACGGAAATTTGTGGCGTCCTGTTTTGTTTTACATCATTCCGGCGCGATGGCGCAGGTGTAACCGCAGGCGAAGAGCCAGTGTTTCGCAGCCTGCGTGCTCGCAGCCGTACCCGCGTGTCTGGCCGGCGGCGCTTTTGCCGCGCGATGCATGACGTGGCTAGTTGAGGCTGCCGGCGGGCACATTCAAGAGGCCGGCACGGTTTTGGGCACAGCGCCTTCCGGCCAACGCAAGATGCGTACCCTGACAAGTATTGAAAGCCGCACCCCACGGGGGGCGGGCGGTTTCACGGTGCTCTCTAAAGTACTTAACACGCCGCAAAAAAGATTGAATTGTGCGCTTTTCGCTCCTGCGCTTAACTTGCCGGGCTAATTGCGTCCGTACGGCAGCCGCCGGCCGGCCAGGCGAATGCGGGAGGGTTGGAAATGAAGCGGACGGGTCGGCGGTGGACGGCATTGCTGCCGGTGGTGGCAGCGTGGGCGCTGGCCGCCTGCGGCAAGCAGGAAGCGCCGCCTGCGGCGCAGCAGGAGGTACCGGTGCAGGTCGTCAAGACCGTGGCGCAGGATCTGCCTGTCACCTTCGAGTTCGTGGGCCAGACCCAGAGCGACCAGGCGGTCGACATCCGCGGCCGGGTGTCCGGCTTCCTGGTGAAGCGGGCCTATGTGGAAGGTGCCATGGTCAAGGCCGGCCAGTTGTTGTTCGAAATCGACCACAAGCCCTTCCAGGCCCAGCTCGACGCAGCCAAGGCGCAACTGGCGCAAGAGCGCGCCCGGCTGGAGGTGGCGCGCGCCAACCTGGCACGGGTCAAGCCGCTGGCGGAGCGCAACGCGCTGTCGGCGAAAGACCTCGACGATGCCACCGGCAACTATCACGCCGCCGCGGCCGGGGTGGAACAGGCCCGCGCACAGGTCGAGGAGCAGCAGCTCAACCTGTCCTACACCTATGTGCGCTCGCCGGTGGATGGCGTGTCCAGTTCCGCCGTGCTGCCGGAGGGCGCCTACGTGAGCACGACCAACAGCCTGCTGACCACGGTGTCCACGCTGACGCCGATGCGCATCAATTTCAGTGTCTCCGAACCCCAGACTCTCGAATTCCGCGCCCAGCAGGCCAGCAAGCAGATGGTGCCGCCTCCCGACCAGCACTACGCGGTCACCGTGGTGCTTGCCGACGGCAGCGAGTTTCCCCGCAAGGGCCGCATTACCTTTGCCGATGCCACTTACAACCAGCAGACCGGTACGTACCTGGTACGCGCGGAGATGCCCAACCCCGAGGGCACACTGCGCCCCGGCCAGTTCGTGCGGGTGCTGGTGAGCGGTGCCACGCGACCCGGTGCCATCGTGGTGCCCCAGCGCGCCGTGGTCCACGGGCCCAAGGGCGACCTGGTCTTCGTGGTGGACAAGGACGGCAAGGCCGCTCCCCGGCCGGTGACCGTGGGTGACCTCTCCGGCTCGATGTGGCGCATCGCCCAGGGCCTGGGGCCCGGCGAGACGGTGGTGGTGGACGGCGCGAGCAAGCTTGCGCCGGGCGCGCCCGTCAAGATCACCGGCGAAGCGCCGCCGGCCGCCGTGGGGGTGGGCAGCGTGCCGGCTTCCGCCCCGTCGGCCCAGTCCGCGCCAGCCGGGGGTGAGGCCAGCCCCGTGGCCAAGTCCTCCTGATACGGAGACCGCCATGCTCTCCGCCTTCTGCGTCCAGCGGCCCATCTTTGCGGCGGTACTGTCGCTAATCATCGTGATCGGCGGCCTGGTCTCGATGTTCGCCCTGCCGATCGCCCAGTACCCCGACATCACCCCGCCGCAGGTCACGGTCAGCGCCACTTATGCCGGCGCGGATTCCGACACCGTGGCACAGACCGTCGCGGCGCCCATCGAGACCCAGGTCAACGGCGCCGACAACATGATCTACATGCAGTCGACGTCGTCACCCACCGGGTCGATGACGCTCAACGTGTATTTCGACATCGGCACCGATCCCGACACCGCGCAGGTGCAGGTGCAGAACCGCGTCAACCTGGCGCTGCCGCAGCTGCCCGACACCGTGCAGAAGACCGGCATCAATGTGCAGAAGCGCTCCTCCAGCTTCCTGCTGCTGATCGGCGTGTATTCGCCCGATGGCAGCTTCGACCAGCAGTACATCAACAACTACGCCAACCTCTATGTGCTCGACGCCATCAAGCGCGTCAACGGCGCCAACCAGGCGCAGATCATGGGTTCGGCCGACCTTGCCATGCGGATCTGGCTCAAGCCTGACCGCATGGCGGCGCTGGGCATCACCGCGCAGGACGTGCAACGCGCGGTGCAGAGCCAGAATGAACAGTTCGGCGCCGGCAGCGTGGGGCAGGCGCCCAACAGCAAGCCGGTGGAACTGACTTTCCCGCTGGTCACGCCGGGGCGCCTGACCACGCCGGAGCAGTTCGAGAACATCATCCTGCGCGCAGACAATACCGGCGCCGCGGTGGTGCGCCTGCGCGACGTGGGCCGCGCCGAGATCGGCCAGCAGCAGTACACGCTGCGCTCTGCGCTCAACGGCAAGCCGGCCACCATCATCGCCGTGTACCAGCAGCCCGGCTCCAACGCGCTGCAGGTGGCCAAGGACGTGCAGAAGGCGCTGGACGAGATGTCCAAGACGTTCCCGAAGGGTGTGAGCTACAAGGTGGCGCTCGACACCACCGAATTCGTGCGCGCATCCATCGACGAGGTGGTGCACACCCTGATCGAGGCGGTGATCCTGGTGGTGCTGGTGGTGTTTATCTTCCTGCAGAACGTGCGCGCCACCATCATCCCGGTGCTGGCCGTGTTCGTCTCGATCCTCGGCACCTTTGCCGGGCTGCTGGCGCTGGGTTTCTCGATCAACCTGCTGACCTTGTTCGCGCTGGTGCTGGCGATCGGCATCGTGGTCGACGACGCCATCGTGGTGGTGGAAAACGTCGAGCGCAATATGGCGGAGTTCCACCTGTCGCCAAAGGACGCCACGCTGCGCGCGATGAAGGAAGTGACCGGCCCGGTGATCGCCATCGTGCTGGTGCTCTCGGCCGTGTTTATCCCGGTGGCCTTCGTCTCGGGCACCACCGGGCAGTTGTACCGGCAGTTCGCGCTGACCATCGTGGTGTCGGTGGTGATCTCGGGCTTCGTCGCGCTGACCTTGTCGCCGGCGCTGGCCGCGCTGATCCTCAAGCCGGGCCATCACGAGCCGTGGCGCGGCTTTGTCTGGTTCAACAAGCGCTTCGACCGGCTGGTGCATCACTATGGCGGCTGGGTGCGCGTGTTCATGCGGCGCTCGGTCGTGGCGATGCTTTGCTTCGGCCTGATGCTGCTGGCGGTGTGGCAGTTGTTCAACCGGATTCCCACCGCCTTCGTGCCATCCGAGGACCAGGGCTATGTGCTGGTGGCGGTGATGATGCCGGATTCCGCCAGCCTGGACCGTACCGAGAAAATCACCTCGCAGGTGGCGGCCATGTTCCGCGAGCACCCCGCGGTGCAGGACGCCTCCGCGCTGTCCGGCTACAGTTTTATCGACAGCCAGTACAAGACCAATGCCGGCACGGTCTTCGTCGCCATGAAGCCGTTCGGCGAGCGCAACAAGCCCGACCTGCTGGTGCCGGGCATGTTGCAGTCGATCACGCCGAAGCTGCGCGCCATTCCCGAAGCCATCATCATCCCGGTCAATCCGCCGTCGATCCCCGGACTGGGCTCGCAGGGCGGCTTCGAGTTCTGGCTGCAAAGCCGCGGCACTGGCACCACCGCGGAGCTGGAGGCGACTACGCGCGCCTTTATCAAGGCCGCCGCCAGCCATCCGGAGCTGGGCCACCTCAACAGCACCATCCAGGCCGCCTCGCGTCAGATGCGGGTGGAAGTGGACAAGGAGAAGGCGGAGACCATGGGTGTGCCCATTGCCGATGTCTATGGCACGCTGCAGACGCAATTCGGCTCGCTCTACATCAGCCAGTTCTCGCAATACAGCCGGGTCTGGCAGGTGATCCTGCAGGCCGAGCCGCAGTACCGCGCCAATCCGAACGACCTGCAGTTCCTCTACGTACGCCAGCAAAGCGGGGCGATGGCGCCGGTGTCCGGCCTGCTCAAGACCACCTACAGCAGCGGCCCCGACCTGCTGTCGCGCTTCAATAACTTCCCGGCGGCCAAGATCACCGGCGATRCTGCGCCTGGCTACAGCTCGGGCCAGGCGCTGGCGGCGATGGAGGCGGTGGCGAAGGAAGCGTTGCCGGTGGGCTACGCCTACGGCTGGAGYGGCGAGGCGTTCGAGGCGAAGAAGTCGGGCAACACCACCACCATCGTGTTTGTGTTCGGCATCGTGATGGTGTTCCTGATCCTGGCCGCGCAGTACGAGTCGTGGTCGTTGCCGCTCTCAATCCTGAGTGCGGTGCCGTTTGGCCTGTTCGGCGCGCTGCTCGCCATCCTGATGCGTGGCTTGTCCAATGACGTGTATTTCCAGATCGGCATGGTCACGCTGATCGGGCTGGCGGCGAAGAACGCCATCCTGATCGTGGAGTTCGCGGTGATGAAGCAGAAGGAGGGCATGTCGCACGCCGACGCCGCGGTGGAGGCGGCCAAGCTGCGGCTGCGGCCAATCGTGATGACGTCGCTGGCCTTTATCCTGGGCGCGGTGCCGCTGTTTATCGCCAGCGGTGCGGGCTCCAACGCCCGGCACTCGATCGGCACCGGCATCATCGGCGGCATGATTGCCGCGACCACGCTGGCGCTGGTGTTCGTGCCGCTGTTCTCCTACCTGATCGGCACGGCCGCCGACAAATGGGCCAGCCGCAAAGGCGCGCCGGCCCCGGCTGTGCAGTCCGAAGCCGCGGCGGGAGAGGCATCGTGAGCGCGCGCCGCCTGCTCCTGGCCGCATGCGCGATGGCGCTGGGCGCCTGCGCGCTCGGGCCGGACTATCGCCGTCCGGACGTCGCGCAGCCGCCGCAGTACCGCCTCGATACCGGCGCGCTGACCGTGGCCGCGGACAGCGCCTGGTGGGACAGCTTCGGCGATCCGGTGTTGAACGCACTGGTCGACGCCGCGCTGCGCAACAACTACGACGTACGCATCGCCGCCGCGCGCATCGACGCGTTCCGCGGGCAGTTGCTGGTGGCGCGCTCCGGCCTGTTCCCGCAAGTCGGGCTGTCGGCATCGGCCACGCGCCAGCGCGCCGGCACCTTCAACGGCACGCCGTTCGCATCGCTGGAGCGGCCAGGCAACAGCTACCAGCTGCTGGCCAACGCAAGCTGGGAAATCGACCTGTGGGGCCGTATCCGCCGCCAGGCGGAAGCCGCCGAAGCCGACCTGTGGAACGCGGAATATGCGCGGCGTGGCGTGGTGCTGGCGCTGGCCGCCTCGGTGGTGCAGGGCTATGCCAGCCTGCGCGGGCTTGACGCGCAGCTGGATGTTGCCCGCCAGACCCTGGACTCCCGCAGCCGCGCGCTGGATATCTTCCGCATGCGCTACGCGGGCGGCGTGGTCTCGCAGCTTGAGCTGGCGCAGGCCGAGAACGACTACTACGCCACCGAGGCATCGATCCCGCCGCTGCGCGCGTCCATTGCACAGACGGAGAACGCGCTGTCGGTGCTGCTCGGGCGCGAGGCCGGGCCGATCGAGCGCGGCAAGTCCATCGCGCAATTGCAGGTGCCGCCGGTTGGCGCCGACCTGCCGGCAGCCCTGCTGGCGCGCCGCCCGGACGTGCTGCAGGCCGAGCAGAATGCGGTGGCGGCCAACGCGCTGCTGGGTGCTGCCGAAGCGCTCTACCTGCCGGCCGTGAACTTGTCGGGCCTGTTTGGCGCAATCGCGGCCTCGCCGGGCGCGCTGTGGCACAGCGCCTCGCAGGTGTGGGGCATGTCTGCCGGGCTGACGCAGCCCATCTTCCAGGGCGGCGCCATCCGCGGCCAGGTGCAGACTGCCGGCGCACAGCGCGAGCAGGCCATGCTGGCCTACCAGAGCAGTGTGCTGGCGGCGCTGGCCGATGTGAACACCGCGCTGGCCAACGGGCTGGAAACGCGCAACCGGCTGGGCAGCCTGCAGAATCAGGAGCGCAGCCTGACGGTGTACGCCGACCAGGCCGGCGCGCGCTACGAGAGTGGCTACTCCAGCTATCTCGAAGTCACCAACGCGCAGGAGAAGCTGTTCGACACCCAGCTTGCTGCGATCCAGGGCCAGGTCGACGTGCTCAATGGCGCGGCGGCCTTGTACAAGTCGCTGGGCGGCGGATGGCCGGCGGTGCCGGCCGAGGTCAGGGACGCCGGGATGGGCGGCGACGCGCGTGTGGTGCAGCGCTGAGGCGATGCGCGCGATTCGCGCAATTCGCCTAGCTAGCCCTAGCGTGCGGACCAGTTGGCATCGCGCACGCCCAGCGCGGTCACCACGCCGTAGGCGCTGATGCCCAGCGCCACGCCCAGGAAGTGCCCGTCCAGACCCATGCCGGCCATGTTAGCCAGCACCCAGCCGCCACCGGCGGCCAGGGCGATGCGGGCCACGCCGGCCCCCATCGGCCAGCCCATGCGGCCCGCGCCCATCGAGGCAAAGTACAGTGCCATGCCCAGGCCGAAGCCACCAAAGGCCGGGGCGACCCAGGACAGCGCGCGTGCGGCGATGCCGGCGACTTCGGCGTCCTTGGTGAAGAGCCCGGCAAAGGCCTCCGGCGCCAGGCCCACCGCCGCACCCACCGCCCCGGCTACCGCCAGCGCCAGCAACGCGCCGGCCCAGGCGGTACGGCGCGCGGTCACCCAGTCGCCGGCGCCCACGGCGCCGCCCACCAGCGCGGTCAGGGCCGAGCCCACGCCGAAAGCCAGTGGAATCATCAGGAATTCGAGCCGCGCGGAGATGCCGTAGGCAGCCACGGCGGCCGTACCGTAATGACGCAATTCCGCCGTCACCAGGATGGTGGTCAGGTTAGCCACCGATGCCAGGGCGCAGGCCACCAGCCCTACCGACAGGATGCGCACGAACAGCGCGCGCGATGGACGTATCCGCAGCATTGGCACAAAGCCGGCGCCGCCGCGCAGCACTACCCAGGCCATGGCCAGCGCCGCCACCCACGACACTGCCGCGAGTGCGGCGCCGATGCCGGCCAGCCCCATGCCGGCCGGCTCGGCCAGCGCCCAGGCCAGGATAGGGAAGGCGATCCACATCAGCGACAGCACGCGCGCCGCCAGTGCATGGCGGCCACCGCCGCGCAGCACGGAAGCCAGCGTGTTGGCCAGCCACGCTGGCACCGCGCCGGCGCCGAACAGCCAGATCGCATAGGTGGCGGCCGCGTCGGCAGCCGTTTGCCCGGCCACCGCGCCCAGGATGCCGCGGGGGAAGCCCGCCATCGCCACGGCGAACACCAGCCCCGCCGTGATGGCGATGATGAGCGCATGCAACACCAGGGAGGAAGCCTCCTCGCGCTTGCCCGCGCCGAGCGCGCGGGCGATGGCGGATACCACGCCGCCGCCCATGGCGCCGGTTGACATCTGTTGCAGCAGCAGGGCGAAGGGCAGCACGACTGCCCAGCCCGCCAGTGCCGCCGTGCCCTGGCGCGCCGCCAGCCAGGTTTCGATCAGTTGTGCGCCCGCCTGCAGGAACGCGATCAGGCTGGTGGGTGCGGCCAGTACGAGAATGCGGCGCAAGAGTTCGCGCATCAACGGTTGCGTGGGGGCGGTAGTAGTCACGGACGCCAGCGTGGCTGCCGCCAGCGGATTGGCTTGGGGTTCATTCATGGCTGGACTCCGTTTCATCCGTCGTTTCGCGCTTGGCCGGTACGGCTGGATCGCCTTCGCGGGCAAGGCGCCGCCGCAGGGCGCCGCTGGCGGCCGGGCCGGGCACTACGCGCAGGTCGTCCAGCGTCAGCGGGCTGCCGTCCGCGCGTGCCAGTGCCGGCGCGGCAATCGCGGCGCCGGTGCGCTTGTCCTGCAGCACGGTGTGCGGGCCGGACGCATCGTTCATCCAGCGGTCGGCCCAGGCCTTCAGGGCGACAAAGGCGGGAAAGAAGTCGCGGCTCTTCTCGGTGAGGTGGTAGACGTGCCGCGCGCTGTCGGGGGCAGGCAGGCGTTCCAGCATGCCGTGCTCGACCAGGCTTTTCAGGCGCGCGCTGAGGATGTTGGGTGCAATGCCCAGGTGGCGCTGGAATTCGTCGAAGCGGGTGCTGCCGTAGAACGCTTCGCGTAGCAGGAGGATGGCCCAGCGCTCGCCTAGCACCGACATCGAGCGGGCGATGGGGCATGGCATGCTGGCAAAGTCGGTGTGGCCCATGGTCCTCTCCATCTGACTAGCGGTTGGCCCTCGGCGTTTACTTTCGATTTGCAAGCCAGGGCGTTCCGCGCATCTTAACTTGCAATTTGAAAGTTTGCTTGGGTGTGGGGGATAACTCTGTGCGATGTTCGGAGCGGTTTGTCTTTAGGGGCTGGTGGATGGCTACAACTGCTTGCCTGCAAAATCAAAGTCAAAGGCTTAAAGTCAAAGGCGGTTTCACCCCCTGCGGGGGGCGACCTACTTTTTTGTCTTGCCAAAAAAGTAGGCAAAAAAGGCGCCCCATACGGCCTGGTACACCTTGACGGCTCGCTTCACATCGCTTGGGGGGCTCGCTTTGCATCGCGGGGCGCCGGGGCCACACGAAAAGACCAGGGGGATCAGCAAAGTGTCTGGCGCATCGCATCGCTGAATACATCCAGGGCCGGAATCCGCGCGCGCAGGAAATCGATCAGCGCGCGCGTGGCCATCGATGGATGCAGGTTGGGCGTGGTGATGATGTAGAGCCGGCTGCCCAGGCCCTCCGGCTTCCAGTCGGTCAGCACAGGCACCAGCCGGCCCTCGCGCACATCGTCCCAGCCGGCATAGACCGGCAGCAGGCCCACGCCATGGCCGTCGCGCACCGCGCGCATCAGAAAGGGGAAATGTTCGGACTGCAGGTGCGGGATCAGTTCCACCTGCTCGCGCTGCTCGCCGCGGTCGAGCGTGAGGACGAAGCGCCGCGCGGGGTAGGGCGGGCACAGGAACTGACACCACGCCAGGTCGGCCGGGGCGTGTAGCGGCCCGTTGCGCGCCAGGTAGGCGGGCGACGCGCAGAGCTGCCAGTCGATCGCGCAGATGTCGCGCGCCACATGGTCCAGCGGCGGCTGCGAGGTGACCTTGAGCGCCACGTCGATCTCGGCGGCGATCAGGTCCACCACGCGGTTGGCAAAGAATACGCGCAGGGAGATGCCTGGATGCTGGCCGGTGAACTCCAGCAGCAGCGGGGCCAGGAAGGTGTCGCCCAGACCGGTCGGCACGCTCAGGCGCACGTGGCCGCGCAGGGTGGTGCCCAGGCTGTCGATCTCCGCCTGGGCCGAGGCCACTTCCTGCAGGATGCGCAGGCCGTGCTGGTACAGCGAGCGCCCAGGCTCGGTCAACTCCAGCCGGCGCGTGGTACGGCGCAGCAACTGCGCGCCGGCCTGGTGTTCCAGTTCGCGCAGCTGGCGGCTGACCTGCGAGCGCGTGACGCCGCGCCGCCGTCCCGCTTCGGACAAGTTGCCGGCCTCGACGATGTCGACGAAGGCCTGGATGAGGTTGAGGTCCATCCGGGATTCCCAGGAGTATTGTCGCGTATGGCGCAACATTGTGAGTCGCCGCAGGGGAATTGTCGATGCCGGGCGTCAGGACTACAGTGTCCGTTCCCTGCCGGATTGCCGGGAGCGGGGCCAGGCGGGCGCAACGACGCCAACGACGCGAACAACAAGCAGGAGACACCATGTTCAAGAACGATCTTTTCGCTGGCCAGCGTGTGCTGATCACCGGCGGCGGTACCGGGCTGGGTCTGATCATGGCCGAGCGCCTGGCCGGGCTGGGCGCGGAGCTTCACCTGTGCGGGCGCCGGCTGCCGGTGCTGGACGAGGCCGCCGGGTCGTTGCGGCAGCAGCACGGCGTCAAGGTCGTGACCCACGCGGTGGACATCCGCGATGCCGCCGCCGTCGACGCCATGATCGAGACCATCTGGACCCAACACGGCCCGCTCGACTGCCTGGTCAACAACGCCGCCGGCAACTTCATCAGCCGCACCGAGGACCTCTCGCCCAATGGCTTTCACGCCATCTCCGACATCGTCTTCCGCGGCACCTTCTACATGACGCAAGCGGTGGGCAAGCGCTGGATCCGCGACGGCCATCCCGGTTCGGTGCTCTCCATCGTGGTGACCTGGGTCTGGACCGGCTCGCCCTTCGTGGTGCCGTCGGCCATGTCCAAGGCCGGCGTGGACGCCATGACCAAGTCGCTGGCCGTGGAGTGGGGCCGCCACGGCATCCGCTGCAACGCCATCGCGCCGGGCGTGATCCCCACCGAAGGCGCGGGCTCGCGACTGCGCCCGCAGGATTCGCAGCAAGACCAGCTGAGCGGCCAGAACCCCACCGGTCGCATCGGCCAGCCGCAGGACATCGGCAACCTCGCCGCCTTCCTGCTGGCCCGCGACAACTCGTGGATCAACGGACAGACCATTGCGCTGGATGGCGGAGACTGGCTCGCCAACGGCGCTTACTTCAAGCAATACCTGGGCTGGGGCGATGCCGAATGGCAGGCCGCGCGCGAACGCATCTCCGCCAGGAACGCCGCCGACCGCGCCGCGCGCACGGTGAATGCACCCACGCCTTCCCCGACACCCGACCAATCTGGAGACAACGAATAATGGCCGCCGACCTCTGGTTCGAAGATACCCGCCTTGCCGCCGCCGACCTGCTTGAGCGGGGCACGCGCCTGGCTGGCGGCTTGCGCGCGCTTGGGCTCAACGAAGGCGACGTGGTCGCGGTGCTGCTGCGCAACGATCCGGTCTTTGCCGATATCGTCCACGCCTGTCGTACGGCCGGCGTCTATTACTGCCCCATCAACTGGCACTTCACCGTCGAGGAAATCCGCTTCCTGATGGCCGACAGTGGCGCCAGGGCGCTGATCGTCCATGCCGATCTGCTGGACGGCGTGCGCGCGGCGGTGCCCGAGGGCGTGCAGGTACTGGCGGTCGCGGTGCCGGGCAAGGACAGCGCGGCAGGCGCCACCGACTATGAAAGCTGGCTCGATGCGCAGGCGCCGTACGCCGGCCCGCGCGTGGCGCCGCGCGGCCACATGGCCTACACCTCCGGCACCACCGGCCGCCCCAAGGGCGTGCTGCGCGCCGCGGTGCCGCTGGCCACGCTGGAAACGCAACTCGCGCGCATGCGCTCGGTGGTGGCGCAGACCATGGGCATCGTGGAAGGCACCCGCGCGCTGATGGCCGCGCCGCTGTACCACAGCGCGCCGGGCGTATTCATCCAGAATGCGCTGCAGCTCGGCGAGCGCCTGGTGCTGTGCGCGCGCTTCGATCCGGAGCAGGTGCTGGCGCTGGTGGAGAAGCACCGCATCGACGTGCTCTACCTGGTGCCCATCATGTATGTGCGCATGCTCAAGGTGCCGCCGGAGGTGCGTGCGCGCTACGACCTCTCCTCGCTGCGCTTCGTCGCGTCGACCGGCGCGCCGTGCGCGCCCGAGGTCAAGCGCGCCATGATCGACTGGTTCGGTCCGGTCATCCATGAAACGTACGCGTCGAGCGAGGCCGGCATGATCACCGTGGCCACGCCGGTCGACGCGATGGCCAAGCCCGGCACCGCCGGCCGTCCGGTCGACGATGGCGAAGTGCGCATCCTCGACGAGCAGGGCAAGGCCTGCGCGCCCGGCGAGATCGGGCTGGTCTATGTGCGGCAGCCGGCTTACCCCGATTTCACCTACCGCAACAATGACGAAGCCCGCCGCGCCATCGACCGCGGTGGCCTGGTGAGCCTGGGCGACATGGGTTATCTCGACGCCGATGGCTATCTGTTCATCTGCGACCGCGCCTCCGACATGGTGATTTCCGGCGGCGTGAACATCTACCCGGCCGAGATCGAGCACGAACTGGTGCGCTACCCCGGCGTGGCCGATTGCGTGGTGTTCGGCGTGCCCGACGACGAGTATGGCGAACGCCTGCTGGCCATGGTGCAGCCGGTGCAGGGCGCCATGCTGGAGGAGGGCGCGATCATCGAATGGCTGCGCCAGCGCCTCTCAGGCTTCAAGGTGCCGCGCACCATCGTGGTGGAAGCGCAACTGCCGCGCGACGATACCGGCAAGCTGGCCAAGCGCCGCCTGCGCGACAAATACTGGGAAGGGCGCGCGCGGCGGGTTTGAGCGCGGCGCAGCCCGGACATACCGGCAAGACCGAGAACATCAGAAGAACCAAGGAGACTAGCCATGCAAAGCTGGAAAACCGGATGGCGCGCCTGCGCCGGCGTCGCCATCCTGGCCTGTGCGCAACTGGCCGTGGCCGCCTATCCCGACCGTCCCATCAAGCTGGTGGTGCCCTATACGCCGGGCGGCTCTACCGACCAGTTCGGGCGCGGGCTGGCTGACGGCATGAGCCGCGAGCTGAAACAGACGGTGGTGGTGGAGAACCGTCCCGGCGCCGCCACCATGATCGGCACGCAGAGCGTGGCGCGCGCGCCGGCAGATGGCTACACCATGGTGCTGGCCACCAATGGCAGCATGGTGCTGAACCCGATGCTCTACAAGAAGATCGCCTACGATCCGCCGCGCGATTTCAAGATCTTCAGCATCGGCGCCGAGGTGCCGCTGGTGGTGGTGACCAACAACCAGGTGCCGGCCACCAATATCCGCGAGTTCGCGGCGTATGCCAAGGCCAGCGGCGGCAAGCTCAACTACGCCTCGGTCGGGCTCGGCAACGCGCTGCAGCTGGCCACCGAAATGCTCAAGACCGAACTCGGCATCTCGGTCACTCACGTTCCATACAACGGCAGCGCGCCGGCGCTGTCGGCGCTGCTCGCCAATGACGTGCAGCTGATGGTGGACGTGGTCAGTACCTCGCTGCCGCACATCAAGGGCGGCAAGTTGCGCGCGCTGGCGGTGACCGGCCGCACCCGGCTGGAGGTGCTGCCCAATGTACCGACCGTGGCGGAGAGCGGCTATCCCAACTTCCAGGCCGCCACCTGGTTCGGCCTCGCCGTGCCGGCACAGACCCCGCCCGAGGCCGTGGCAAAGCTGCAGGCCGCGGCCGCGCATGTGCTCAAGGACCCGCAGTTCCGCGCCACCTTCAGCGCACTGGGGCTGGTGATCCAGCAACCGCGCACCCAGGCCGAGATCGATCGCTATATCGAAGCGGACCGCGCGCATTGGGGCAAGGTCATCCGCGCCAACAACATCAGCCTGGACTGAGCGCAGGCGCGCCAGGCGAGCGGCGGCAGCCGTGGCGCAGCGCCATGGCGCGCGCCGGCCGGCTGGCGGCGATCGGCGTATAGTTCTGTCGCGCCGTGATGCATTCGGCCTTCGGGCCAGTCACGGCGTTCTCTTGCCCACGCCCGCCGCGCCATGAACGACTCAGAGCCTGATCCGCACCAAGAGCCCCTTGCCGGTCCCCTGCGCGATCCCAGCGCCGAAACCGATCGCCTGCACGCCCTGCGCCGCCGCGCCCGCCTTGCCGCCGGCCGCAAATCGCGCCAGATGTGGCGCATCTCCCGAACCACCCTGCGCTACGCCGTCTTCATGTGCGGCGCTGGTTGCGTGGCGCTGTTCTCGCTGATATTCGCGTGGATTGCCGAAGTGGCGCTGCGCTGGAATTACCAGCTGACCGCCGGTACGCCGTGGCTGACCTTCGTGCTGCTGCCATTCGGGCTGGCCGCGCTGCGCTGGCTCACCATCCGGCTGGCGCCGCAGGCGCGCGGCAGCGGTATTCCGCAAGTGATCGCGGCGGTCAACCTGCCGCCCTCCGGGCCGGCGCAGACCGTGCTGGTGTCGTTCCGCCAGTCGATGTGGAAAGTGCTGCTGACGACGGGCGGCTTGCTGGCGGGCGCGTCGATCGGGCGGGAGGGCCCCTCGGTGCAGGTGGGCGCCGCCGCCATGCTGGCCTGGGGCCGCTGGTGCCAAGAGCGCCTGCAGTTCCGCATCGGCTTCCACCCCAATGCACTGATCGCCGCCGGCGCCGCCGGCGGCCTGGCCGCGGCCTTCAATACGCCGCTGGCCGGCGTGGTATTCGCCATTGAGGAACTTGGCCGCGGCACCGCCGTGCGCTGGGACCGGCTGGTGCTCTCGGGCGTGCTGACCGCCGGCTTCCTGTCGCTGGCGATCCTGGGCAACAACCCGTATTTCATCGTCAAGACGCCGATCCTTGCGCTGCACGACGCCTGGGGCCCGGTACTGCTGTGCGCGCTGGTCAATGGGGTGCTCGGCGGCCTGTTCGCCAAACTGCTGATCGGCGGCGTGCCGGCGCTGCTGCCGGCACGGCTGCGCGGCTGGCCGGTGGAGCATCCGGTGCTGGTGGCATTCCTGTGCGGCCTGGTGGCGGCGGTGATTGGCTGGTCCACCGGCGGCGCGACCTTCGGTACCGGCTACGAGCAGGCCGCCGGGCTGATCAACGGCGAGCCGCACAGCACGCTGTGGTTCGGCATCGCCAAGCTGGTGGCCACCGTGGTGTCGTATTTCGCGGGCATTCCCGGCGGCATCTTTACGCCCTCGCTGGCGATCGGCTCCGGCATCGGCGCTAATGTGGCGCAGTGGGTCGGCCACATCTTCGGCGGCATGACCGAGCCCCGCGTGCTGGCGTTGGTGTCGATGGCGGCCTTCCTGGCCGCCGCCACCCAGGCACCCATCACGGCCAGCGTGATCGTGATGGAGATGACGCGCTCGCAGGATCTCACGCTCTTCCTGCTGGCCGCTTCGCTGCTGGCTTCCTTCCTCGCGCGCCAGTTCTGCCCGCATCCGTTCTACCACCATGTCGCGCATACCTTCCGCCGCGAAGCGCTGAGCGTCACGCGAAAAGTGGCGCCGGCCACATAAGCCGGGCGAAGCCACGGTTTTGCGGCGCCGCTTTGCCTTAACATGAGCGGCGCGCAGGCCAGGTGCCCGGCTCTGTGTACCGGCGGCACATCAGGACCCGCGCCGGCACGATGAACCGGGGAGCACAGATGGCCACGCAACGACCGCCGGACAGCACCGGCGCCCAACGTCCGCCGAGCGCGCGGCGCCGCCAGCAAGGCGCGCCGGGCGTGCCGCCGCAGAAACCGCCGGGCAAGGAAAGCACCGCCCTGCGCGATCTCGGCCCGGATACGGTGTGGCATACGCGCGGCTTGCACGGCCATACCCGGCGGCGTTCACCGCTGCCGCCATCGGCGCGCTCGCCGCAGCGGCAACTGCCGCCCAGCCGGGTGCCGCGGCTGCTGTTGTGGGGGTTGCTGTTAGTCTTGCTGGCAGTGCTGGCCAACGCCGTGCTGAATATGTCGCATTAACCCCCGGCGGAGTGCCTGCCTTGCCACCTTGTGGGTCCGGCAGGAACCACGCGCGCAGGGGGCGCTCCAATCCGGAGCTTTTCTCAGGAGTCTGGATGAAATACCCCCTCGCCGGGCTGGCCCTTGCCAGCCTGCTGCTGGTTTCGCCCTGGGCGGGCGCCGCGCCCAAGGATGGCGCCGCCGACAAACTGGCGCCGATGCTCGAGAGCCTGGAGATCGGCAGCCCGCTGCCCACGCTGCCCGATTGCGCCGACAAGCGCACCCCCGATGGCCGCGACGTGACCGCCCTGTGCGTCGAAGTGCGCGGCGACGGCGTGATGCGCCAGGTCGGCGTACCGCGCGACAAGCGGCCCGCCTTCATGGACGGCCCGCACGTAGTCGCCTTTGTGGACCGCAACGCCCTGGTCGGGCTGATCGTGCCGACCGATGGCGTGCGCTCCGAAAAGACGGCGGTGGACAGCCTGACCGCGCGTTACGGCAAGCCCTTCCGCTCGGAACAGGTGGAGATGAAGGACAAGGCCGGCCAGCCCGTCAAGAGCACGCATGCCGGCTGGATGAGGAAGCCGCTGACCGTGGAGCTTTACGCCATTCCGGACGATCCCAACAACGGCACCATCGAAATGCTGCTGCCCCAGGCCCGCGTGCTGATGGCCGACCAGGACAAGGCCATGGCGCAACAGCTCAATCCCAATGCCGCTTCGGCAGCGCCGGCGGCGCCGGCGAGCAAGCCGGAGGCGAAGAAGGGGAAGGACGGGAAGTGGTGAGAGGGCGCGCCAGCGCCGCCTGAAGTGCCGGATTGTGCTTGCTCGCCTCTCCTCTCGGGGCGAGAGGCGAGCGAAGCTCAAAGCCCTTCCATCACCTTGTCCAGCCCGCGCACCAGCCCGGTCACCGCGTGCACCTTGCGGATCGCCAGCAGCGCACCGGACACATAAGGCTTGGAGCCATCGCCGGCCTCATGCTTGAGGTGCAGGCGTTGCCCGTCGGCGCCAAAGATCACCTCCACGCCCAGCTGGTACCCAGGCAGCCGCACCGCGTGCACCTGGCTGCCGGACAGGGTCGCGCCGCGGGTTTCCTTCGGGCCCTTGACCTGGTCGACGGGGACCACTTGCGCGGCTTCGCGGACCTGCCCCAGGCGATACGCCAGTTCGCGCACCGTGCCGGAGGGCACATCGATCTTGCCGGCCTTGGCGTAGTCGATGATCTCCCAGTGCTCCAGGTGGCGCGCGGCCATCTCGGCGAACTTCTGCAGCAGCACCACGGTAATGGCGAAGTTGCCGCAGGCCAGCACGCCGCGCCCGGCCTGGCGCGCGGCGGCGTCGATCTCGGCGTAGTCCTCGTCCGACAGCCCCGACGTGCCGACCACCACATGCGCGCCCTTTGCCAGCGCCTGCAGGATGTTGCGCTTGGCGACGTCCGGCTTGGTGTATTCCACATAGACGTCGCAGGCGCCGTCCGCCAGTTCGTCGATGCTGGCCACCGCCACGCCGGGTGTGCCCTTGTGCGCGGTCAGTTCGGCCAAGGTCTGCCCGGCGGCGCCGCGCGACAACCCGGCCACCAGCGTCATATCGTCCGCGTGCGCCACCCCGCGCGCCAGTTCGCCGCCGGCCCAGCCGGTCACGCCGCCCACGGCGACTCGAATGCGATTGCTCATCGTCTTGCTCTCCTGATCTGGATGGTTTTCCGGGATGTCCCGGCTGCCTGCCAAGTTGTGCAGCATAAGCCTTTTGCGCTTTCGCCGCTGTGTCAGCCCGCGGCCCGGCGCCGGTCGATCTTGCGCGCCAGCACGATCGACGTGGTGGTGTGGTTGACGCCGTCCAGCGCGCCGATTTCGTCGAGCAGCTTGTCCAGGCGGGCATGCGTGTCGCAGCGGATCACCGCCATGTAGTCCACGGGGCCACTGACCGAATTGAGTTCCTCGATCTCGGGAAAGCGCTGCAGCGCCCGCACCACGGCCGGCGCGGTCTTTGGCATCACCGACAAGCCGCAGAACGCCAGGATGGCATTGTCTTCCATCTCCTGGCCAAGCCGCACGCCATAGCCGGCGATCACGCCGTCGCGTTCGAGCCGCGCGATCCGGGCCACCACGGTGGTGCGGGCAATGCCGAGCTTGCGCGCGAGATTGGCGGCGTTCTCGCGCGCGTTGGCCTGCAGCAGGGAGAGCAGGTGGCGGTCGGTCTGATCGAGTTCGGTCATGGGCTTGGCGCGGTTCGCGAAGGCAGAAAACAAGTCGGTCTTGACGATTCGACCGATGGTCTCGTCGATTCGTTCGATTGTGAGGCCCTTTCGTCAATCTTGTCCCTTCATTCTGGCTTTGCCCGCAACCATACTTCAAGCACGGACGAAGGCCGATCCACACTTTCCACGAGGGACATCATGACCTGCATCACGCCAACCGGCCATCTGGACCAGACTGGACGAACCACCCAAGCCGCGGTGTCCGCCGCGCAGCCCGCCAACCCGGCCGTTTCCGTTACTCCCGGCACCCCCGCCCGCAATGCCAGGCAGATGCCGATGCGCGTGGTCGTGCTGGGCGCAGGCAAGATCGGCCGCACCATCGCCGTCATGCTGCATGACAGCGGCGACTACCGCGTCACCCTGGTCGACCGCGAACCCGCCCATCTCGAAGGCTTGCCCGAAGGCATCGCCGTGCGCGTCGGCGACCCGGGCCAGGACCAGGATTGCGCCTGCCTGCTGGGCGGCGCGGACGCCGTGCTCAACGCGCTGCCATTCCATGCCGCCGTCGCCGTGGCCACGGTCGCGGTCAGCCTCGGCGTGCACTATTTCGACCTGACCGAAGATGTTGCCGCCACCCACGCCGTCCGCCGGCTGGCCGAAGGCGCGCGCTCCGTGCTGATGCCGCAGTGCGGGCTCGCACCGGGGTTTATCGGCGTGGTCGGCAACGATCTCGCCCAGCGCTTCCTGCGTGGCGGCGGCGAACTGCTCGACCTGAAAATGCGCGTTGGCGCGCTGCCGCGCTACCCGAGCAATGCACTCAAGTACAACCTGACCTGGAGCACGGAAGGGCTGATCAACGAATACTGCAATCCGTGCGAAGCCATCGTCGATGGCCGCCGCGTGGAAGTGCCCGCACTGGAAGGGCTGGAGAGTTTCTCGCTGGACGGCATCGAGTACGAAGCCTTTAATACGTCTGGCGGGCTCGGCACCTTGCCCGAGACACTGGCCGGCCGGGCGCGCGACGTGGACTACAAGTCGATCCGGTATCCGGGGCACTGCGCGGTAATGAAGCTGTTGCTCAACGACCTGCGCCTGCGCGAACGCCGCGACTGGATGCGGGAAATTTTCGAGAGCGCGATTCCCGCCACGCGGCAGGATGTGGTGATCGTGTTCGCCAACGCAACCGGCTATGCGGCAGGCGGCAAGGGCGGGCGTGGCCCGCTGACGCAGGCTTCGTTCTCGGTGCGCATCGGCGGTGCCGATACGGCCGCGGGCCACGTCAATGCGATCCAGCTCACCACGGCGGCCGGCATCTGCACCGCGCTGGACCTGGTTGCCAGCGGCGAACTGCCGCAGGCCGGCTTCGTGCCGCAGGAGGCGATGCCGCTGGACACTTTCCTGGCCAACCGTTTCGGCCGACACTACACCCGTCATCCGCTTCAAGAGGCAATGGTATGAAAGCAAAGGAATTCGCGGCCTGCTGGCAGGCCATCGGGCTGACGGCGCCCTGGCGCGACGGCGAAGGTCCGGCCGGCGCATTGCCGGTGCGCTCGCCCATCGACGGCGAGGCCTTCGGGCATCTGCCCGCATGCACGTTGCCTGATGCCGATGCACGCATCGGGCGCGCCCGTGCGGTGCAGGCAAGCTGGGCGCTGGTGCCCGCGCCGGTGCGGGGCGAAGTCGTGCGGCGCTTTGGCGAAGTCCTGCGCGAGCACAAGAAGCATCTCGGGCAACTGGTCTCGCTCGAAGCCGGCAAGATCCTGCAGGAAGGGCTGGGCGAGGTACAGGAGATGATCGACATCTGCGACTTCGCGGTTGGCCTGTCGCGCCAGCTGCACGGCCTGACCATCGCTTCCGAGCGGCCCCAGCATGCGATGCGCGAGACCTGGCATCCCTATGGCCTGTGCGGCGTCATCTCTGCCTTCAACTTCCCGGTGGCGGTATGGGCCTGGAACGCGGCGCTGGCGCTGGTGTGCGGCAACGGGGTGATCTGGAAACCGTCGGAGAAGACCCCGCTGTGCGCGTTGGCGATGCAAGGCTTGCTGGACGGCGTGCTGGAGATCGCGGCGCCGCAGCACGTTGGCATCGCCACGGTGCTCCCGGGCGGTCAGGCGCTGGGCCAGCATCTGGTCGAGCATGCCGATGTGCGGCTGATCAGCGCGACGGGCTCCACCCGCATGGGCCGCGAAGTGGGCATTGCCTGCGCCGAACGCTTCAAGCGCGCCATCCTGGAGCTAGGCGGCAACAACGCCGCGATCATCGCGCCATCGGCCGACCTTGAACTGGCCATCCGCGCCATGACGTTCTCCGCCGCCGGCACCGCGGGGCAGCGCTGCACTTCGTTGCGCCGCGCCTTCGTGCATGTCGATGTGCTGGAAGCCGTGACGTCGCGGCTGGTCCAGGTGTTCGGCCGCCTGCAGGTGGGCGATCCGCTCGCCGAGTCGACCCTGGTCGGCCCGCTGATCGATGGCGCTGCCGGTGCCGCCATGGCTCGCGCGCTGCTCCGGTGCCGCGAGCACGGCAACACCGTGCACGGCGGCGAGCGCGTGCTGGCGGAGCGTTTCCCCAATGCCGAGTATGTTCGGCCGGCGCTGGTGCTGACCGATCGCCAGCACGAGACGATGCTGACGGAAACCTTCGCGCCGATTCTCTATGTGATGCCCTACACCATGCTGGAGGAGGCCGTCGCGCTGAACAATGCGTCGGAGCATGGCTTGTCGTCTTGCATCTTCACCGAGTCGCTGCGCGAGGCGGAACGCTTCATGTCGGCCGCGGGGAGCGATTGCGGGATCGCCAATGTGAATATCGGSACCAGCGGGGCGGAGATTGGYGGYGCGTTYGGTGGKGAGAAGGCSACYGGYGGSGGGCGKGAATCCGGGTCGGATGCCTGGAAGGGGTRTATGCGCAGGGCTACCAATACGGTCAACTATGGCGACGCGTTGCCGTTGGCGCAGGGGGTCAGGTTTGAGATATAGGGTGGTCGCGCGGGTTTTTACCTTCGCCTAAACGTTGCGATTCGTAACAAGGGTTACAGGGCGTTGCCCCTGTATTACCAAGCTGGCCCGTATAACGTTCTTGAGGCTACACAAAGCCGCAAGGACGATGAAATGAAGACGTGGATGATGGGAATCGCGGTAGCGGGTGCCGCCATGCTGGGCGGTTGCGCGGTGTACCCGGCTTATCCGGGCTATGGCGGCGAGGTTGCCGTTGCGCCCGCACCGGTCTATGCCGCTCCGGCGGTGGTGGTGAGCCCGGGCTATTACGGTGGATACGGCTACTACGGCGGATACGGCCGCCGTTATCGCTACTGGCGTTGACGGCGGGCACCGCAGGCGCCTGCCGCGCTGCGTTTGCGGGAGGTTTCAGGCCTGGCCGTTGAGTCCGGCCCAGCTCGGCGCCAGTGTCTGCGGTACGTCGATCAGGTCCAGCACGCGGCCAACGGTGTGGTCGACCAGTTCGGCCACGCTCTGCGGCTTCTGGTAGAAGCCGGGGACCGGGGGGAAGATGATGCCGCCCATCTCGGTGACGGCGGTCATATTGCGCAGGTGCGCTAGATTCAGCGGCGTTTCGCGCACCATCAGCACCAGCTTGCGGCGCTCCTTGAGCGTGACGTCGGCGGCGCGGGTGATGAGGTTGTCGGACATGCCGTGGGCTACCGCCGCCAGCGTGCGCATGGAGCAGGGCGCCACCACCATCGCGTGGGCTGCGAAGGAGCCGCTGGCGATGGTCGCGCCGATATCGCGCACGTTGTGGACGACGTGGGCAAACGCTTCCACCTCGGCCTTGCCCATGTCGAGTTCGTGCTGCAGGTTCATCACGCCTGCCGGCGAAATCAGCAGGTGGGTTTCGATGCCGGGCGCGGCACTGAGTATCTGTACCAGGCGGACCCCGTAGACCGCGCCGGTGGCGCCGGTGATCGCGACGACGATGCGCCGCGGCTTGGCGTCACCCGCTGCGGTCATCGCGCGCTCAGGCCTTGAGCAGCGATTGCAGTTCGCCGTTCTGGTACATCTCCATCATGATGTCCGAGCCGCCGACGAATTCGCCGTTCACGTAAAGCTGCGGAATGGTTGGCCAGCTGGCGTATTCCTTGATGCCCTGGCGGATGCCTTCGTCTTCCAGCACATTGACCGTGGTCGGCGCGTCGACGCCGCAGGCCTTCAGGATCTGGATGGCGCGGCCGGAGAAGCCGCACATCGGGAACTGGGCGGTGCCCTTCATGAACAGGACCACCGGGCTGCCCTTGACGATCTGGTCGATCTTTTGCTGCACGTCACTCATGATGTCTCTTTACGGTTGAATGCGGTGCCGGTTCGGGCGCCGCCATCTGGAAATCGGAGGGCGCGTGATGTACGCGCCTGCAAGCGATTGATTTTACCGGAATCGGCCGCTTGCTTCAGGCGCCCGCCCCGGACGCGGGTTGCAGCCGCGCGCCGGTGCAGCGCTCGTGGTCCGCCAGGTCGCGCACGGTGAAGATTTCCGTCATGCCGGCCGCGGCCAGCAGGTCGCGCGCAGCCTGGCCCTGGTCATAGCCATGTTCCATCAGCAGCCAGCCACCCGCATGCAGGCGCGCGCGCGCCCCGGCCACGATGGCGGCCAGGTCGGACAAACCATCGCCGTGATCGGTCAGCGCGTCGATCGGCTCGAAGCGCAGGTCGCCCTGGGCCAGGTGCGGGTCGCCGGCGGCGATATAGGGCGGATTGCTGACAATCAGGTCGAAGCGCAGGCCGCCGGGCAGCCCGGCATACCAGTCGGAGGCGAGAAAGCGCACATTGGCGGCGCCGAGCGCGCGTGCGTTGCCTTCGGCAACCTGCAGGGCGCCGGGCGATATGTCGGTGGCCCAGACTTCGGCGTCGGGACGCTCGCATGCAAGGGTGACTGCCAGCGCGCCCGAGCCGGTGCCCATGTCGAGCACGCGCGGGGATGGCAGCGGGGCCAGCAGCTTCAAGGCGGCTTCCACGGCGATTTCCGTGTCCGGGCGCGGAATCAGCACATCGGGCGTGACGCGGAAGCCGCGCCCGAAGAATTCACGTTCACCCAGCAGGTAGGCCACCGGCTCCCCGGCCAAGCGGCGCCCCAGCAGGGCCGCGATGCTTTCGCGCTGGACGGGGTTCAGCGTTTCGTCATCGCGGGTGATCAACTGCGTGCGGGACAACCCGGTGACGTGGCTCACCAGCAGCCGCGCTTCGAGCGCCGGCAATCCCGCTGCGGCAGCCAACGCCAGGACTTCACGCACAGTGGCCGCTTCAGGCAAGGCGACTGGCGTGGCGGCATGCGGGCCGGCGGCTGCGGAGGAGGCGTTGGACTGGGTGCTGGACATGGGGCGGCGGGGCAGGGCGAGGCGCGCCACGGGGGCGCAAGACGGAAGACCGGAAGCGAAAACGAACAAGGGAAAAGCAAAACCCCGTCGGGAGGCGCCCGGACGGGGTTTGCAGTGTAACGCGCTTGCCTGAGCGGCGGGCACTTTCGGGCCGCCCGCGCGATCGCTGCGGGCAGCGTGAAACGCGTAAGGTGCGGGAATTACTTGTTGACGGTGTCCTTGGCCTTGTCGGCGCTGGCGTTGACGGCGTCCTTGGTAGCTTCCTTGGCCTTTGCCATGGCGTTGTCGGCGTCTTCCTTGGCCTTGTCGGCAGCGGCCGAGACATCGGAAGCGGCACTGTTCGCGGCAGCCTTGGCGGCATCGGCGGCATGGCCGGCGGCGGCTGCGGCATCGCTGGCGGCGGCCTTGGCGGATTCGGCGGCGTTCTGCATGGCGCTTTCGGCGCTCGACGTGGCCGGGGCTTCGTCCTTCTTGCCGCAGGCGGCCATGGCGGCGGTGATCATCAGCAGCGCGAGCAGTTTCTTCATGATTTCGTCCTTTTGTCCGTTTTAGAGTAGCGACACGCCGACCTCTGGATGGCGGCTCGGTCGAAAACGATTATAGACAGCGAAAAATGGCACGCTAGTGCTGTTGCAAGCATTTACAACAGATACAAAGGTTTTCGTTCAGATATCTCGATTTACGCCTCGCGATTCGACTGATTACCCCGGCGATAGTTATTTTTTCGCAATAACGTGGTATTGCCGCGCGTCGATTCGCGATTAATGTCCTTCGCCGAGCGCCGCCAATTGATCGGCCTGGTGTTCCGCGGCCAGCGCGGACAACAGTTCGTCCAGGTCGCCGTCCATGATCATGTCGATCTTGTAGAGCGTCAGGTTGATCCGGTGATCGGTCACCCGCCCCTGCGGGAAGTTGTAGGTGCGGATACGGTCGCTTCTGTCGCCGGTGCCGATCAGGTTGCGCCGGGTAGTGGCTTCTTGCGCCTGGGCAGCGCGCAGCTTCTGGTCCATCAAGCGGGCGGCCAGGACTTTCATGGCCTTGTCCTTGTTGCGGTGCTGGCTGCGGTCGTCCTGGCATTCCACCACGATGCCGGTGGGCAGGTGGGTGAGGCGCACCGCCGAATCGGTCTTGTTGACGTGCTGGCCGCCGGCACCCGAGGCGCGGAAGGTATCGACGCGCAGGTCGGAGGGATTGATCTCGATCTCGCCCACCTCGTCGGCCTCGGGCATCACCGCCACCGTGCAGGCGGACGTATGGATGCGCCCCTGCGCCTCGGTGGCCGGTACGCGCTGCACGCGATGGCCGCCGGATTCGAACTTGAGCCTGGAGAATGCCGCATCGCCGGCGATCCGGATAATCACTTCCTTGTAGCCGCCCAGGTCCGACGGGGATTCGCTCATGACCTCCACCTGCCAGCGCTGGCGCTCGGCGTAGCGCGTGTACATGCGCAGCAGGTTGGCCGCGAACAGCGCGCTTTCCTCGCCGCCCGCGCCGGCACGGATTTCCAGCAGCAGATTGCGGTCATCGTTGGGGTCCTTGGGCAGCAGTAGTTTCTGCAGGCTGCCTGCCAGCGTTTCCAACTGTTCGCGGGCCGCGGTGATTTCATCGGCGGCGAACTCCCTCATCTCGGGATCGTCCAGCAGCGCCTGCGCGGTGGCGAGGTCGTCCTGCGCCTGGCGATACTGCGCATATTGCTCGGCCACCGGAGACAGTTCGGCATGCTCGCGGGTGAGCTTGCGGTACTGGTCGATCTTGGCGGTGGCGTCCTCGCGCGCTAGCAGGGCGTTGACTTCGTCGAGCCGCTCGGCCAGTTGGTCGAGCTTGGTGAGCATGCTGGCTTTCATGGATATCCGGGGACGCGATGAAACGGTGGGTGCGAAATGTTGCTGGGGTGAGGCTGCGTGCGGCGCGGCGGAACGGGCCGGGGCAACGCAAGGCTGGCCACGCGCAGGACACGCGCGGCCGAGGTGAGCGCGGCTAGCGCTCGGAGTGGCTGCTGTGGCGGAACAGGCCGGGCACCAGGCGCAGCAGGGTTTCGCGGTCGTCGCCCTGGGTGTGGTTCAGCGCGTGGGTGGGGCCATGCAGGAATTTGCGGGTCAGCGCGCCGGACAGTGCTTCGAGCACAGCCTCGGGGTCGTCGCCGCGCGCCAGCATCCGGCGCGCGCGCTCCAGCTCGGCCTGGCGCATGGCCTCGCCCTGCGCCTGCAGGTCACGGATGACCGGCACCACGCTGCGGGTTTCCAGCCAGTGCATGAAGTTCTGCACGCGGCTCTCGATGATGGCTTCCGCCTGGGCCACGGCCGCCTGGCGCATGGCGTTGCCCTCGCGCACGATGGCACCGAGGTCGTCCACGGTGTACAGGAAGACGTCATCCAGGCGTGCGACTTCGGGCTCGACGTCGCGCGGCACGGCCAGGTCCACCATCATGATGGGGCGGTGGCGGCGCAGCTTGACCGCGCGTTCCACCGCGCCCAGCCCGATGATGGGCAGGGAACTGGCGGTGCACGACACCACGATGTCGAACTCGTGCAGGCGCGCGCCCAGGTCCGACAGGCGGATCGCCTCGGTGGTCAGGCCCTGGCCGGCAAGCTGCTCGGCGAGCTTCTCGCCGCGCTCGACGGTGCGGTTGGCCACCACGATCTGGCGTGGCGTTTGCGCTGCAAAGTGCGTTGCGCACAGCTCGATCATTTCTCCCGCGCCGATAAACAGCACGCGCTGGGTCGAGACGCTTTCAAAAATCCGCTGGGCCAGCCGTACCGCGGCGGCCGCCATGGACACCGAATGCGCGCCGATCTCGGTCTGGCCGCGGACTTCCTTGGCCACCGCAAAGGTGCGCTGGAACAACTGGTTCAGGTAGGTGCCCAGCGCGCCGGCTTCGCCGGCTGTGCGCACCGCATCCTTCAGCTGGCCCAGGATCTGGGTTTCGCCCAGCACCATCGAATCCAGCCCGCTGGCTACCCGGAACGCGTGGCGTACGGCTTCCGACTGCGGCAGGGAATAGAGGTGGGGCGCGAGTTCTCCGGCCGGCACGTTATGATGCTGCGCCAGCCAGCGCAGCGTGTGCTCGAAGCCTTCCGACCCCGACACCAGCACATCGGTCGCGCAGTAGATCTCGGTGCGGTTGCAAGTGGAGAGGATGGCGGCTTCGGTGCCGTTCCTGCCCGCCAGGTGGGTGCGCAAGGCGCCCAGCGCGGGTTTGATCTGCTCGAGCGGAAACGCCACCCGTTCGCGCAGCGAGACGGGCGCCGTGGTGTGATTGATACCGATCGCGAGCAGTTGCATGGTGGGGAGCATGTCTCTCTGGCCGGGCTCCGGGCAGCGGCTTTGCAGGCTGCAGCGCGGGAGTCAGGTGCAATCCGGGCATGAATTCAAGCGCGGATTCCGGCGCAAAGCGCCGCCGAACCGGGCTACATTATAGCGCCCGGCGCGGATCTTGCCGTGGTACGGATGGGTGAAGGCCGGCATTACCGTATTGTTATGGCCACGCACGGCCTTCAGGGGAGCCGTCGAAGCAAGCCGCCATTTCAGGAATACAGGAGAAAGTGATGTTGGGTACGCTGGTGGTAGGGGTGCTGGTCGGGCTGGCGGCGCGGTGGCTGCACCCGGCGGGCCGGGTCAGCCTGCTGGCGGCGATGCTGTTCGGGGCGTTGGGGGCGCTGGCCGCGTTTTACGGCGGGCAGGGCTTGCACTGGTTTGTTGCCGGGCAGATGGCGGGCTGGTTTGCGGCGATCCTGGGAGCAGGCCTGCTGGTGGGTGTTTGGGGTGTTGCCAGGGGGCGGTAGACGGTGCCCGGATGCCTGGCTCAAAGTGAATGCCGAGTTTAAATACAAGGCATCCGAATCTCAGTTCGAAAACCTCCCCTTACCCGCGCAGTTCCAAAAACCGCCTCAAAACCCCGCTCGAATAGTGGCTGGCCACCTCGGTCAAGAACGCCGGGAAATCCACATGCGCACTATCGTCGGCCCGATCAGATAGCGTGCGCATCACCGCATGCCGCACGCCATACTCATGGCAAACCTGCGCCACCGCGGCGCCTTCCATTTCCACCGCCAGCACGCCGGGCAAGCGCTCGCGCAACTCGGCCGCGGCGGCGGGGGAGCCGATGAACTGGTCGCCGCTGGCGATCATCCCCACATGCAGCCTGGGCGCGCTGACCCCGAAGCGCGCCAGCACGCCGGCCGGGACGGAGGTCGGCAGATCATCCCGCAGGTAGCCTGCCACTGCATCGCGCAGCGCGGCGGTAAGCGCCGGGTCGGTGGGGAATTCAGCGCGATCCAGCAGCGGGACCTCATGCCGGGCAAAAAACGGCCGCGCGTCCAGGTCGTGCTGCAGCGTGCGGTCCGCCACCACCACGTCCCCGACCCGCGTCTCGGCCCCGATGCCGCCGGCCAGGCCGGTGAAGACGATCTCATCCACGCCGAACTCGCGCACCAGGGTGACCGTGGTGGCCGCCGCCGCCACCTTGCCCATGCGCGCGAGCACCAGCACGCAGCGCTGGCCGTAGAGATGGCCAACGTGATAGTCGCGCATGCCGATAGTCCGCACGGTGGCGCGGGCGTCATCGTGGCGCATGGCGGCGATCAGGCCGTCGACTTCATCGTGGATGGCGGCGAGGATACCAAGGGTCATGGCGAGGCGTGGCTGGGTTGGAGAAACGCACAGCATACCGGGCCG
Organism: Cupriavidus sp. 05N39; assembly: GCF_056397325.1. Classification (NCBI taxonomy): domain Bacteria; kingdom Pseudomonadati; phylum Pseudomonadota; class Betaproteobacteria; order Burkholderiales; family Burkholderiaceae; genus Cupriavidus; species Cupriavidus sp. 05N39. The sequence goes on along the minus strand of NZ_JBFTNE010000021.1, from coordinate 31,467 downwards.
GGACAGGGCGGCAAAGCAGCGCTGTTGCATGTTCCCGCTCACGCAAGGAAAGCTGCGCAGAGGCGGCGCCTTTGCTACAGTGCGCTGGCGTATCCATCACATGGGGCATCAATGCAGGCAACCACAACGCAGGGTTTTCAAGACCGGCGGGCAGCGCGCCAGGCGCTGGCACACTGGCGTGAGCAGGGCGTGCTCGGCGCCGACGGCGTGGCCGCCGGCTGGCCAGGGACCGAGCCCGACGCGGCGCAGTGGCGGACCTGGCTCGATCGCACGTTGCTGATGCTGGGCGCCGCGCTGCTGTGCGCCGGCGTGATCGTGTTCTTCGCCTTCAACTGGCAGGACCTGCACAAGTTCGCCAAGTTTGGCCTGCTGGCCGGCGCGCTGACGCTGCTGGCGGGATTCGCCTGGCTGCGCCCGCCCGCCGACATGGCGGGGCTGGCGGCGCTTTGCGGCGCCCAGGTGGTGGCCGGCGTGCTGCTGGCCGTGATCGGGCAGGTCTACCAGACCGGCGCGGACGCGTGGCAGCTGTTCGCCCTGTGGGCACTGCTGGCGATCCCGTGGGCGCTGGCCGCGCGCGCGGCGCCGCACTGGTGGGTGGTGATCGTGCTGGCCAATGTCGCGCTGCTGCGGTATTTCAGCGTGCGCCTTGGCGTGGGCGGCATGTTCGACCTGCTGTTTGGCGCGGCTGGCGAACGCGCCACCACGCTCTCGCTGCTGGCGGCCACGCTCGTGCAGCTGGTGCTGTGGTTCGCGCTGCGCGCAGCGGCGCCGGCCTACGGCTTTCGCGGGCTGGCCAGCGCGCGCATCCTTGCCACGCTGGCGTGCGCCTACGCCGGCTGGCTCGGCCTCGCCAGCATCCTGCACAACCGCTTCGATCCCGCCATGTTCGGCGTGGCCATGCTCACGCTGGGCGGGCTGCTGGCCTGGTTCCGGCTGCGGGCATTCGATGTGGTGGCGCTCAGCCTGGCCAGCTTCTCGGTCATCGTGCTGCTGGTGACCGGGGTTGCCCGGCTACTGCTGGAGGGCAGCCGGGACGCGTTCGGCGCCTTCCTGATCCTCGGGCTGCTGACCATCGGTCTGTCCGCGGCGGCGGCGGCTTGGCTGCTGCGCGCCTATCGACACCACGGTCAAGCCCAAAGCGGCGCGCCCAATGGAGAGCCGGCATGACCAGCGACCGTCACGTAGTACAAAGGTTGTGGCAGGACCTGGCCGCGCTCGGCTTGGTGCAAGGGCAGCCGCAAGCCGCACAAGGGCGCACGCCATGGGCCGTCAGGCTGTTGATGGGACTTGCGGGCTGGCTCGGTGCGGTGTTCTTCCTCGCCTTCCTGCTCGGCTCGGTTTTTGTGGCCGCGCGCGACAACGCCACGGCAATGGCGCTCTGCGGCGCCGCCATGATCGCGCTGGCCGCGGTGCTGTACCGGCGCCGCGCGGGCGCCACCGCGCTCGAGCAATTCGCGCTGGCCGTCAGCCTCAGCGGCCAGGGCCTGCTCGTGTACGGCGCGAGCCAGGCCTACGGCGGCGGCCGCCTGCTCGAATCGGCCGCCTTCTGGGGCGCGCTCGCGCTGCTGGAGGCCGTGCTCTATGTGCTGGTCAGCAACCGGCTCCATCGCTTCCTGGCCGCGCTGGGCGTATGGACCGGCGTGGCCCTGGCGCTCCACCTGGCCATGACGCCCGGCCTGCGCCACGTCTGGCAAGCCATGAGCTTCTCGCTAGGCTGGCTCGCGCCCTTCGCCATGACGCTGCTCACCGGCTTCGTGGTGGCGGAAGGGCGGCTCTGCGCCGCCGGTCTGCACAACTGGATCGAGCCGGCCGCGGATGCCACGCTGCTGTTCGCACTGGGCGCGGCCCTGGTGGTGACCGGCCTCAGCCAGCCTCAGGCACTGCTGTTCGATGCCGATACCGGGCGCCACGCCGGCAACTACTGGATGGCTGGCGCGCTGTTTGGCGCGGTGCTCGCCGCGTTTGTACTTGCCGAGGCAGGCCGGATGCAGCTAAGCCCGGCAGTGCGGGGCAGCGCGCTTGTCGGCGCGGTGCTGTTCAGCGCGTTGCTCGCCGGTGCGCCGGCGGTAGTCGCCGCCGCCCTCGCGCTCGGCCTGGCGCTGCGCCGCGGCTCGCTGCCCTGGCTGGGCCTGGCCGTCGCCGCGCTCGGCAGCGGCTTCATCTGGTACTACAGCGCGCTGCACTGGACGCTGCTGATCAAGTCCGCCACGCTCGCCGGCGCCGGCATCGCCGTGCTGCTGCTGCGCCTGGCGCTGCGCCGCGAAGGCGCAAGGAGACAAGCATGAAACGCTGGATATTGTTGGCATGGGTGCTCACGCTCGGGCTGGCCGCCTTCGCCATCGCCGGCAAGGAACGGCTGCTGGCGCATGGCGGCACCGTCTACCTGCGACTGGCGCCAGTCGATCCGCGCTCGCTCATGCAAGGCGACTACATGGCACTGAACTTTGCCATCGCCGAGTCCATCCGCCAGGCAGGCAAGCTGCAAGGCATCGAGCCCACCCGCGAGCAAGTTGCCGTGATCCGCCGCGATGCACGCGGCGAAGCCACCTTCGTGCGCCTGTACACGGGCGCGGCACTGGCCGGCGGCGAGCAACTGCTGCGCTTCCAGAACGTGCCGACCCGCTGGGGCGGCGTGCAGGCACAGGTGTCCACCGATGCGTTCTTCTTCCAGGAAGGGCAGGGGGCGCGGTTCGAGAAGGCGCGCTATGGCGAGTTCCGCGTAGGGCCGGACGGACAGGCGCTGCTGGTGGGGCTGCGGGGGGAGGATTTGGGGGCACTGTGAGAGGTGACAGTTGCCGTCAGCATGCCGCTGTGCGCCAACCATGATTGGATCGGCTGGAACATCAGAGCCGATTCACATTGCTGCGTTGTGTGACCGCCGGCTTGATGGCGCTCGCAGATGCCGGAGGCCCGACGCAAAGCGCGCACTGGTTGCAAGCCCGCGCCTTTTGTAGCTTCCTTGTCCAGGCCAGGTCGAGATCGGGCGTTGGTGCCACAGCCATTGGCATAGGGTGTCGTGAGACGCCGCTTTGCGCCTGTCCTAGAGTTTGACTTGTTCGAACTGGCCTTTGCCAGAGAAGTTGAAGGGAACCTTGAAGGCGGCTCCGCCTTTGATTCCTTCAGATTGCTCGATGATCCGTAGCCACCACCGCACCAGATTGTGCGCAATATCCCAGAGCCTATGGTTTGACCAGCTTTTGTCGAGAAAGAAGACAATTAGCCCCGCACGGCGTAGTGCTTCTCGCTCGAGGCCTTTGTTCAGCTTGTCGTGCGTGATGACCGCCCATCCACCTTCTTGCGAGAGAGCGTCGATCCAGGCCGCATCCGTTGTGTCTTGTGGGAAGCGGTCTCGCAAGGGAGCGACGGAGTGCCCGTATGGTTCGGAAAGCGAGTGGAGCGCCCGTGCCAGCGCTGGAGAGAGATTGTTGTCAGCGAAGAACTTCACGCTACCAGGCGTTCTTCAAACGCGACTGCGGCCTCCACCGAGGCAACAGGCACTTCATACAACCTGGCAACAAGCTGTTTGTCGCCTTCGGCCTGGAATGCCTCGGCGAGGATTGAAGTTCTGATGGCGCCATCAGTGACAATGGGCTTGCCGAAGGCGATTGCAGGATCCAAGACCACGGCCTTGCTGCGCAGCGTCGGGTACCAGCGCGCGGCGGCATCGTCAGCACCAAATTCGATGCCACGATACAAAGAGGGCTCGATGATCTTCTGAAACGCGTACTGGCTTTTCACCAAGTCCAGCAATTCGGTCTCACCGGATTCTTGTATGGTGGACGCGAAGATTGTGCGGCCGTCCGTCTGGAAACGGCGGGAGGTAAAGGGATGTGGCAGGGCAAAAAGCTCGCGTGCCTTGCGGCTGGCGAGGCGTATCGTTTGCAGGCTGACGCCGTGCTGGCGAAACGCTCGGACGAATCGGACTTCCAGCAAATCATGAAAACTGATCCCATCCACGTCCGCTTCCGCCAGTTCGGTCTCCCAAAGTGGAGCAACCGGGACCGCATGCCGGGTTGTCTTGTCCCGATATGCATAGCCGTCCAGCCAGCGCCGCAGGTCGCGCACGGGTCGCAGCTTCATGGAAGGTGTATAGGCCAATGCCAGTCAACTTCATCATTGCCCCCTCCTTCCACGTAGTGTCCTGCCAGCTAAATGCCGGCGGCGAATCTGGATATTTTAGCGGCTTCGCGGGCGTGCAGTTGTCATGTTTTCGTTAACACGCTCCGGTGCCTGACCGGCGTGAGTCTACTAGGGAGCAGCTCCAATCTGTGTTTGTGCTTCTTCGTGGAGTCAGCAGCCGATGCCTCGGGAATGCGCAAGATCATTGCTGCCGGCGCTATACTAGGGGAGCCGCTGCAACCACAGCGACCGGGATTGGCGTCCCGAAAACGTAGGCGGATAACCGCCGCCAGGCGGTTTTTTCCGTCGCGCCTTCGCACGTCCCTATGGGCGGGCCTGGGCGGGGGAGCCTTCGGGCTCGCCGGTTCCCTACGTTCTGGTACGCCAACCCTGCCTTGCGCCCGCCCACCCCGATTGGCGTCGGGGGAGCGGAGTTGAAACCGCAACGTAGGAGGCATCTGCATGCCCCAGTCTTCGTACGCCCATTTCGGGCAATCTGTATTTCCCCAAACTCCTCCCGGTTAGCGCGAGCGCGCTTCCCAACGGAGGGCGTTCGATGTGTAAGCACCCGCAGTACAACATTAGCGCCGAGCAGACAGGCCGCGATATCTTCGTGACCGCGCACGCTGCATCCGAAAGCCCGCTTAGCCTCGCCGCGGAAAAGGCTGCCCAACTCAACGCGCTGCTGTCGGTCGCGATCGAGAACGCTGCCGGTGGCACCCTTGCGAACTTGACTGACGAGACACAAGGTCACCTGCTCTCGCTGGCGGCGACACTCGCTAACGAAGCGCTGGTGTTGAGCGAACTCGCGGTCTTGCGGGACTCGGAGGGCGCGCATGATGGATGAATTTGCGGTGGCTCGGCACGAGCGACGGGCCGTCACCTGAAACAGAAAGCCCCGCAGGCACACATGCCTTGCGGGGCTCATTTTTCGTCGCCCGCCGAATCCAGCCGGCGGACAGTGGCGCAGTCTGCTTAGACGTTAAACAAGAAGTTCATCACGTCGCCATCCTTCACCACATACTCCTTGCCTTCCGCGCGCATCTTGCCGGCTTCCTTGGCGCCTTGCTCACCTTTGTAGGTAATGAAGTCTTCATAGGCGATGGTCTGGGCGCGGATGAAGCCGCGTTCGAAGTCGGTGTGGATCACGCCGGCCGCCTGCGGAGCGGTGTCGCCCACATGGATCGTCCACGCGCGCACTTCCTTCACGCCGGCGGTGAAATAGGTCTGCAGGCCCAGCAGGGTAAAGCCCGCACGGATCACGCGGTCCAGGCCGGGTTCTTCCATGCCGAGGTCGGCCAGGAACTCGGCCTTGTCCGCATCGTCGAGGTCGGCGATCTCGGCTTCGATGGCGGCGCAGACGGCCACGACCGGCGACTTGGTCTTGGCGGCGTGGGCGCGCACGGCGTCCAGGTGCGGATTGTTCTCGAAGCCGTCTTCACGCACGTTGGCTACGTACATGGTGGGCTTGGCGGTGATCAGGCACAGCGGCTTGATGGCGGCCCATTCTTCGTCCGACAGGTCGAGCGTGCGCACGGCCTTGGCTTCGTTGAGCACGGCCTGGGCCTTTTCCAGCACGGCCACCAGGCGCAGCGCTTCCTTGTCACCGGCGCGCGCGGGCTTGATGTAGCGGGCGTGGGCCTTTTCCACGGTGGCGAGGTCAGCCAGCGCCAGTTCGGTATTGATCACCTCGATGTCGGACAGCGGATCGACCTTGCCGGCGACGTGGATGACGTTCTCGTCCTCGAAGCAGCGCACCACGTGGGTGATGGCGTCGGTTTCGCGGATATTGGCCAGGAACTGGTTGCCCAGGCCTTCACCCTTGGAGGCGCCCGCCACCAGGCCGGCGATGTCGACGAATTCGACCACGGCCGGCAGGACGCGCTCGGGCTTGACGATCTCGGCCAGGTTGACAAGCCTCGGATCCGGCACTTCCACCACGCCCACATTGGGCTCGATGGTGCAGAACGGGTAGTTCTCGGCGGCGATGCCGGCCTTGGTCAGGGCGTTGAACAGCGTGGACTTGCCGACGTTGGGCAGGCCGACGATGCCGCATTTGAGGCTCATGGTAAACCTTTAAAAATCAATGGGTTGCGGTTCGCCCTGGGTGCGTCTGGCGCGGTTGGCGCGGCGATTGGGACGCAGAGGGGAAAAGTGCAGCACGAGGCAAGACAGCCAAAGCGGGGCTTCACTCACCGCTTTTGTGCCGGAATTGCCATCGGAAAGATGGCTATTGTAACCTCGCCAGACGTTGCGCTGAACCCGCCGGCCGCTCCCTCTGGTCCTCGTATTTCCTCGCTCTCCGCAGGTACCCCCGTTTGCCCTGCACGTTACGCGGCCGGTTCCGACGCGCGTGGGTACGGCAAGGGCAATGTGCCGGGGTGGCTATAATTCACGCATGACTCGTCCATCTCCCTCCCGTTTCCAGGTTGCCGTGGTCGGCGGCGGCATCGTCGGCAAGGCTTGTGCGTTGCTGCTGGCCCAGCAGGGCATGCAGGTGGCGCTGATCGCGCCGCGGCCCCGCGGGGCCGTGCCGGAGCCGGACCAGTGGGACAGCCGCATCTACGCCTTCTCGGCGAGTTCGCAGGCGTTGCTGGAGCAGTTGCGTGTGTGGGAGGCGCTGGATCCCGCACGGATGCAAATGGTGTCCGATATGCGTGTGTTCGGCGATGTGAGCGCAGCGCAGGCCGATACCCCGGCCGCCGGCGACCTGCATTTTTCGGCATATGCCGCGACCGTGCCGCAACTGGCCTGGATCATCGAATCCGGCCATGTCGAGCGCGTGCTCGATACCGCCTTGCGTTTCCAGCCACAGGTGCACTGGCATGACGATACCGCGGCGGCCTTCGCGCGCGACCACGAGGGCGCCACGCTGACGCTCGCCGGTGGCGACAAGGTGCGCGCCGCCTGCGTGGTGGGCGCGGATGGCGCGCGTTCGTGGCTGCGCGACCAGTGTCATATCGCAGTTGCGAAGCGCCGCTACCGCCAGCTCGGCGTGGTGGCCAATTTCGAGTGCGAGCTCCCGCATCAGGACACGGCCTGGCAGTGGTTCCTGGGTACGCCCCCCAAGCTGATGGCCGACGAGGAGCCCGCCAACGGCGAGATCCTGGCGCTGTTGCCTTTGCCCGGACGCCGCGTCTCCATGGTGTGGTCGGCCGAGGAGGGCCACGCGAGCGACCTGCTGGCGCTGTCTCCGGAGGCACTGGCTGATACCGTGATGCAGGCCGCCAGCGGCGCCGTGGGGCGCCAGTTCGGCGCGCTGCGCTGCGTGACGCCGGCGCAGGGCTTCCCCCTGGTGCTGCAGCGCGCCGAGCAGTTCGTCCAGCCGCACGTGGTACTGGTAGGCGACGCAGCGCACGTGGTGCACCCGCTGGCCGGCCAGGGCATGAACCTGGGTTTGCGCGATGTGGCGGAACTTGGCCGCGTAATGGCCGACAAAGAGTCTTTCCGTGGCGAAGGCGACCTGCGCCTGCTGCGCCGCTATGAGCGGGCGCGCGCCACAGACCTGCTTTCCCTGACGGCTGCCACCGATGGCCTGCACCGGCTGTTTTCCCTGCCTGGCGGCATCGCACGCGCAGTGCGCAATACCGGCATGAGGGCGGTGGGAGGGCAGCCGCTGCTTAAACGTTTTCTTATCGGGCGCGCGCTGGGCTGAGCCCCGAGCCCGTCTCACGCGTACCGAACCATCGATTCACTGGAGTCAACATGTTGCAATTCCTGCGCCGCCGTACCGCCCTGTCAGCCACCATCGTTGGCGGTTTGGCGGCTGCCGGCTTCGCGCTCCACGCCATGGCTGCCGGCGATCCCGGCACCGACCGCATCAAGGAATCGATGCAGAAGATGCTCGGCGGGCGCGCCGAAGTGAAGAGCGTGGCCAAGACCCCGGTGCCCGGCTTGTTCGAAGTCAATGTCGGCGGCCAGGTGGTCTATACGGATGCGACCGGCCGCTACATCATCAATGGCGAGATGGTCGACAGCAAGACCGGCACCAACCTGACCGAGGAGCGGCTGGCCGAAATCAACCGCATCAAGTGGTCGGACCTGCCGCTGGCGCGCGCCATCAAGTGGAGCAAGGGCGACGGCAGCCGCCAGGTGGCGGTGTTCTCCGACCCGAACTGCGGTTACTGCAAGCGCATCGAGCAGACCTTCCAGCAGATGGACAACATCACGGTCTACACCTTCCTCTATCCGGTGCTGTCGCCAGATTCCTCCGTGAAGGCCAAGCAGGTCTGGTGCGCAACCGACCGCACCAAGGCCTGGCGCGACTGGATGCTGAGCCATGTGGCGCTGACCGGCAACGGCAGCTGCAAGACGCCGGTGGATGACAACCTGGCGCTCGGCCAGAGCCTGAATATCACCGGTACCCCGGCAGTGTTCTTCATGGACGGCACCCGCATCCCCGGCGCCGCGGACGTTGCCACGCTCGAGCGCAAGCTCGCCAGCCTCAAGAAGTAAGCACTTGGCGCCGGCGGCCTCCCGGCGCTGCCGTGCCGGGGGCGTCCGGATGTCTTTCATCAAGAATCCGAAGGAGACACCATGACGTTCCAGGCTTTGCTGCTGACCCAGGCGGACGGCGCCACCCAGGCCGCCGTTACCGCGCTCGATGAATCCAGCCTCCCCGCCGAGGGCGACGTGCTGGTCGCCGTCGATTACTCCACCATCAATTTCAAGGACGGGCTGGCCATCACGGGCCGCTCGCCGGTGGTGCGCAAGTGGCCGATGGTCGCGGGCATCGACGGGGCCGGCACGGTGCTGGAATCCACGCATCCGCGCTGGAAGGCCGGCGACAAGGTCGTGCTCAACGGCTATGGCGTGGGCGAGACGCACTGGGGCTGCCTGGCGCAGCGCGCGCGCCTCAAGGGCGACTGGCTGGTGGCCTTGCCGGATGCCTTCACCACGCGGCAGGCCATGGCCATCGGCACCGCGGGCTATACCGCCATGCTGTCGGTACTGGCGCTGGAGCGCGCCGGGGTCAAGCCGGGCGATGGCGAGGTGCTGGTGACCGGTGCCTCGGGCGGGGTGGGCTCGGTCGCCATCGCGATCCTGTCCCGGCTGGGCTATCGCGTGGTGGCGTCCACCGGCAAGACTGCCGAGGCTGACTTCCTCAAAGCGCTGGGCGCGGCGGATGTCGTCGACCGCACCGAACTCGGCAAGCCGAACAAGCCGATGCAAAAGGAGCGCTGGGCCGCGGTGGTGGACTCGGTGGGTTCGCATACGCTGGTCAACGCCTGCGCGCAGGTGCGCTACGGCGGCGCCGTGACGGCCTGCGGGCTGGCGCAAGGACTGGACTTCCCGGGCTCGGTGGCGCCCTTTATCCTGCGCGGCATCACGCTTTACGGCATCGATAGCGTGATGGCGCCGATGGCGCGGCGCGAGGAAGCCTGGCAACGCCTGGCGCAAGACCTGGAGCCGGATCGCCTGCGCGCCATTACCCGCGAGATCGGCTTGTCCGAGGCGATCGAGGCTGGCCGCAAGATCGTCGATGGCGGCATGCGCGGCCGCGTGGTGGTGAACGTCAACGCCTGAGCCGGCGCGGGGTCCGGGGCAGGCGGGGCCGGGCATGGCGCTACAATCACGCTCATGAAGCCGATCCATTACGCCATCGCCCCGCTTCAACCCGAAGCGCACTTGTTCGCCGTCACTGTCACGGTCGACGCCCCCGATCCCGCCGGCCAGCAGTTCTACCTGCCGGCGTGGATTCCCGGCAGCTACATGATCCGCGACTTCGCACGCAATATCGTGCGCATCCGCGCGGATGCCGGCGGCAAGCCGGTGGCACTCGCCAAGCTCGACAAGCAGAGCTGGCAGGCGGCGCCGGTGGACGGGCCGCTCGCGCTCAGCTACGAGGTCTACGCCTGGGATCTGTCGGTGCGCGCCGCGCACCTCGACGCCACCCACGGATTCTTCAACGGCAGTTCCGTGTTCCTGTGCGCCGAAGGGCAGGAAGATCGTCCCTGCACGGTGGACATTCATGCGCCAGCCGGCGAGGCCTATACCGGCTGGCGCGTCGCCACCGCCATGCGCGAAGCGGCTGGCCGCGGCGGCGCCAAGCGCTACGGCTTCGGCCGCTACCAGGTTGCCGACTACGACGAGCTGGTCGACCACCCGGTCGAGATGGGCAACTTCACCATGGGCAGCTTCCGGGCCTGCGGCGCCCAGCACGACGTGGTGTTCACGGGCCGCGTGCCGCAACTCGACCTCGACCGCGTGTGCCGCGATCTGAAGCAGATCTGCGAAGCGCAGATCCGGCTGTTCGAGCCCAAGACGGAAAAAGCACCGTTCCTCGACAGCAACCGCCGCTACGTGTTCATGACCATGGTCACCACCGACGGCTACGGCGGGCTGGAGCATCGCGCCAGCACGGCGCTGATTTGCGGGCGCGCGGACCTGCCGGCGCTTGGCAAGGAGGAGGCCACCGAGGGCTACCGCACCTTCCTCGGGCTGTGCAGCCACGAATATTTCCACACCTGGAACGTCAAGCGCGTCAAGCCCGCGGCCTTCGTGCCGTACCGGCTGCGCGAAGAAACCTATACGCCGTTGCTGTGGCTGTTCGAGGGTTTCACCAGCTATTACGACGACCTGATGCTGGTGCGCAGCGGCCGCATCACCGAGAAGCAGTACGTGGAGCTGCTGGCCAAGACCTGGAACGGCGTGCTGCGCGGCAATGGCCGCACCAAGCAGAGCGTGGCCGAAAGCTCTTTCGATGCCTGGACCAAGTACTACCGCCAGGACGAGAACGCGCCCAACGCTATCGTCAGCTATTACACCAAGGGTTCGCTGGTGGCGCTGGCGCTGGATCTCACCATCCGCGCCAGGACCCGCAACCGGCGCTCGCTCGACGACATCATGCGCGCGCTGTGGCAGCGCTATGGCAGCGGCTTCTATGCGCCGGGCGCGCAGCAGCGCGGCGTCACCGAGGCGGAGCTGCATGCCTTGTTCGACGAGGTCAGCGGCCTGCGCCTGGGCGCGCTGCTGCGCTCGCTGACCGAGGGCACCGGCGAGCTGCAGCTGGCGGCGCTGTTCAAGCCTTTCGGCATCAAGGCGGTGCCGGCCAAGCCGGAGCGCAACGCCGCGCTCGGCATCAAGACCAAGAACGAAGACGGCTGGGTGCGCGTGACCCAGGTACTCGATGGCGGCGCGGCGCAGGCGGCCGGGCTTTCGGCGGGCGACCTGCTGGCCGCGGTGGATGGCCTGCGCGTGGCACCGGGGCAGCTCGACAAGCTGCTGGCGCGCTACCGCACCGGCGACAGCGCCGAATGCCACGTGTTCCGCCGCGACGAGCTGCACGTGCTGCCGCTGACCTTCGCGCGCGAGCCGGCGGCGCAGTACACCGTGACGGCCGAAGGCGGCCGCCAGGCCATGCGCGCGCGCTGGCTGGGCCTCTAGGCCGGTAAGGACCACACGCCGCCACATGCAATACGCGCACGACGCCCGCACCTTCGTCTATTCGCATTACGTCTATCGCGGGCTGCGCTCCGCGACCGGGGTGATCGGCGCCACGCTGATCGCCATGCAGTTCACGGACCTGCCCACCGCCATGGTGGTGTCGATGGGCGCGCTGTGCACCAGCCTGATGGACCTGCCCAGCCCGTTCAGCCACAAGTTCAATGAGATGCTGGCCAGCGTGCTGCTGTGCACGGCGGTGACCTTGCTGGTGGCCATGGCCACGCCGTTCCCGCGCGTGATGCCGCTGGTGCTGGTACTGGTGACCTTCATGGCCGGCATGATGACGGTGTATGGCAACAAGACCCTGCCATTGCAGTTCTCGGCCTTGTTTGTCATGACGCTGACCATCAACGAGGACTTCGTGGTGCGGCGCGCGTTCGAGCATGCCTTGTTGTTCGGCATTGGCGCGGTGGCCTACATGGCCTACGCGATGGTGGTGAGCTGGGCAACGCAGCGGCGCACCAAGCAGCAGGTGCTGGCCGAGGCGCTGTACGAGATGGCGGGCTACCTCCAGATCAAGGCGGGCTTTTACGATGCCGGCAATGACTACGAGGCGCAGTTCAACCAGCTGGTGCGCCAGCAGATCGTGGTGGCGGAGCGGCAGCAGGCGGCGCGCGACCTGGTGCTGCGCGGCAACACCACCACCCACGACGGGCTGCTGGTGCAGGTCCATTTGCGCATGCTGGACCTGTACGAGTACATCCTTTCCACCAATACGGATTACCCGCTGCTGCGCCAGACCTTTGCCGGCACGCCGGTGCTCGATCACCTGAGCCGGCTGGTACAGCTGATGTGCAAGGATGTGGAAGGGATCGCCTACGACATCACGCGTGGCCGGCCTTCCTACGCCACCGTGGACTACCGCCAGGAGCTGCGTGCGGTCGAGCACGAGATCGCGCAGCTGCGCCATCACCACATCAACGCCGCGGCGATGACGGCGGTGGCGGAGACGCTCGACATGATCAAGGGCGCCATCGTGCTGGTGGAACAACTGCACGAGGCGTCGCGCACGCCGGTGGAGCCCAGCAAGGTGCTGCCCGGGCCGGACATGACGCCCTTCCTCACGCGCCAGCGCTACGAGCTCAAGGTGCTGCGCGACAACCTGCACTGGAAATCGCCCGCCTTCCGCTTTGCGGTGCGCATCACCATGGCGGTGGGGGCGGGGCTGTGGATCGCCGATCACCTGCCGTATGTGTCGCACAGTTACTGGATCCTGCTGACCATCATCGTGATCCTGAAGCCCAACTTCAGCATGACCAAGCAGCGCTACAACGATCGCCTGATCGGCACGCTGATTGGCTGCGTGATCGCGGTAGCCGTGCTCAGGGTTGTGCACCAGCCGCTGATCCTGCTGGGCGTGCTGTTCCTGGCGCTGGTGGCGAGCACGGCGTTTTCCACCATCAAGTACCGCTACACCGCGGTGGCGGCCTGCGTGCAGGTGCTGATCCAGATCAACCTGCTGATGCCGGGCAGCCCCACCGTGGCTGGCGAGCGGCTGATCGATACCGTGATCGGCGGGCTGATCGCCACGGTGTTCAGCTTCGTGCTGCCCAGCTGGGAATACCGCGCGCTGCCCGCGCTGGTGGAGACCGTGCTTGAGGTCAACCGCCGCTACATTGCCGCCACGCGCGACCTGCTGCTGCGCGTGGCCAAGGACGATTTTGCCTACCGGGTGCAGCGCAAGCAGTTCATGGACAGCCTGTCCGCGCTGATTGGTTCGTTCCAGCGCATGCTCGACGAGCCAAAGAGCCGGCATCGCGCGGTGGACAACCTGAACCGCTTTATCGTGCAGAACTACCTGGTGGCGGCGCACGTGGCCGCGGCACGCATCCAGGTGCGCGAGCATTATGGCGAGCTGGATTTGCCGGCCGCCGAAAGCGCTATCCGCCAGGCCACCGATGCCGCTGTTCACAGTCTGCAACTGGCCAGTGAAAGGCTGGCCGAGGGCGATCGCTTCGGCGGGCGTGGCGCGGGATTCATTCGTCCGGCGAAGGGCAAGGCGGCGGTAAAGGAACCGAAGGCGGCTGACGTGGCCAACGAGAGCACCGGCGCCGCGATGGCAGGCGCTGCCGGGGTCGCCGTTGCGGGCGTAGCCGCCAGCGTCTCCGATGCCCATGCGGCCCGGACCGCCGACCTGGCGCTTGCCGCGGCCACCGCCGATGCGCCGCCGCCGTCCGAAGACGCCAGCGAGCGCCGTGCCCGCCTGGCCGATTCGGCCGACCGCCGCCGCGCCGATGTGCTGGTGCATGCCGCAGCGTCGGGCGAGCTGACACGCGCTGCCAGCGAAGCCGGCGGCACCGCCAGTACGGCCAGCTCAACCGGCCGCACCGCCAATGCCGTCCTGGAGCGCCGCCTGCGCGCGTTGCGCGAGGACACCGCAAAGATCGCCCTGCGCACCGGCGCGATCGGCCGCGCGATGCGGGAGCGCTAGGCTACCGGGCCGCCGGGCCAAACGCAATCAGGGCTGGGTGTCCGTGCCCGCGCCCGGCGCCGGCTGCTCTTCCCGCGGCAGCGTCAGCATGCCGCTGTTGTAGCTGTATTCATAGACCTCCCCGTAGCGCCCCCATTCGATGCCGATGGTCAGCACGCGCTTGGCTTCTTCCGGTTTGAGGAAAGCCTCGAGTTCCCGCAGCACGTGTTCTTCGCGGATCTCGCCGTCCTCGGACTGTTCGAGCTCGCGGCGGATGTGCGCGGCCAGTGCCACGTGTTGCAGCAGTTGCCTGCCGAACAGCACCTTGCGCTCCGGTGGCTCCGTCTCGTAGTAGGCGCGGCCGAGGTCGGTGGCGTTGATGTCGCCGCGTTCGATGGTCGCCAGCTTCAGCAGGTGCAGGGCCTCGCAGGCGGGCAGCAGGTCATCGTCGGTGAGGCTGGCTTCCTCGGCCAGGTGCGGCAGGTCGGCCCGGCCGAAGAAAGGCGCTTCGCAGAGCAGGTCGAGAATGGCCTCCATCTGGCTGATGTCGGCGTCCGGCAGGCGGTAGCCGATGTCCTGGGCCGCCGCCAGCGCGGGCGCGCGTGGCTCAAGCGCCGCGGGCGACGTCATCAGCGTGTAGACCTCGTCGATCAGCGCGCGTACCTGCGCCGAATCGCGGTTGCGCGGGCGCGGGAACGGGATCTTCACCTCGGCGCGGATGCGGCCCGGATCGCTCGACAGGACTACGATGCGATCGGCCATCATCACCGCTTCTTCGATATTGTGCGAGACGATCAGGATGCACTTGATATTGGTGCGGCCGTCTTCCCACAGGTCGAGCATCTCGTCGCGCAGGGTCTCGCCGGTCAGCACGTCGAGCGCGGAAAAGGCTTCGTCCATCAGCAGCAGGTCGGGTTCGGTCACCAGCGCGCGGGCAATGCCGACGCGCTGGCGCATGCCGCCGGAGAGTTCGCGCGGCAGCGCGCTGTTGAAGCCCGACAGGCCAATCATGTCGATCGCCGCCTCGGCCCGGCGGCCGCGCTCCTCCTTGTGCACGCCCTGGGCTTCCAGCCCCAGTTCCACGTTCTGCTGCACGGTCAGCCACGGGAACAGCGCGAACGACTGGAACACCATGGCGATGCCTTCGGCCGTGCCGCGCAACGGCTGCCCGCGAAAATGCACCTGGCCGCGATCCGCGCCTACCAGCCCGGCCATGATGCGCAGCAGCGTGGACTTGCCCGAACCGGACTTGCCCAGCATGGCGACGATCTCGCCGCGCTTGAGGGTCAGGTCCACGCCTTCGAGCACCGCGCGGTCGGTACGGTCCGCGGTGCGGAAGATTTTCGAGACGCCGCGCAGTTCGATGACGGATTCGACTGCGTTTGCGATGGGGCTTGCCATGATGATGTTCCGTTCGAGTTCAGGGCTTTGCCGCCTGTACGGCTTGTATGGCTTGTGCGGCTTGTGCGGGTCAGAGGCGCGTGCGTTCCTGCGCGAGCAGGTACAGGCGGTTCCACAGCAGGCGGTTGAAGCCCACCACGAACACCGCCATCACGCCGATGCCCAGCGCGATGCGGGGAAAGTCGCCCTTGGCGGTCATTTCCGCGATATAGCTGCCCAGGCCGGTGGCGACCAGCGTGCGGTCGCCCCAGGTGACGTATTCGGAGACGATACTCGCATTCCATGAGCCGCCCGCCGCGGTCACCAGGCCGGTCAGCAGGCTGGGGAACACGGCCGGGATCAGGAAGCGCTTCCACAACAGCCAGCCGCGCAGGCCAAAGTTGCGCGCCGCCAGTTTGAGTTCGGTGGGGATGCCGGAGGCGCCGGCAATCACGTTGAACAGGATGTACCACTGCGTGCCGAAAATCATCAGCGGACTCAGCCAGATTTCGGGGTTCAGGCCGAAGCGCACGATCAGCATCACCACCAGCGGGAACATCAGGTTGGCCGGGAAGGCGGCCAGGAACTGCGCCACCGGCTGCGCGATGCGCGCCACCTTCGGGTTCAGGCCGATGCGGATGCCGATCGGCACCCAGATCACCGCCGCCAGCGCGATCAGCACGATCACCCGCACCATCGTCAGCGAGCCCAGCCACAGCACATGGCCCACCTCCGCCCAGCCCACCTCCGTACGCACGAAATGCATCACGCGATACAAGGCCGCCACCGCGATCAGGATGATGACGAGATTGCTCAGGCGCTCGAACCACAGCGCGCGCCGGTCATCGCTGGCTTTGGGGTCCACTGCCTTGCGGCCCGAGCGCCAGGCCAGCGTGCGTTCCGCCAACGCTGCCGTGCGGCCCAGCAGCATGCGCACCCATTCCGAGCGGCGCAGCAGGTTGAGCAGCCACGATTGCGGCTCGCTTTCCTGTGCCATGGTCTCGAAGCGGAAGCGGTCGGCCCAGGCGATCAGCGGACGGAAGAACAACTGGTCATAGAGCACGATGCCGATCAGCATGGCCAGGATGGCCCAGCCGATCGCCGCCAGGTCTTGCTGCTGGATCGCCAGCGCGATGTAGGAGCCGATGCCCGGCAACCGGATGTCGTTGCCCGACACCGAGATGGCCTCGGAAGCCACCACGAAGAACCAGCCGCCGGACATCGACATCATCATGTTCCACAGCAGGCCCGGCATGGCGAAGGGCACTTCGAGGCGCCAGAATTTCTGCCACGCCGAGAGCCGGAACATGGCGGCCGCTTCCACCAGGTCGGTCGGAATGGTGCGGATCGACTGGTACAGGCTGAACGCCATATTCCAGGCCTGCGAGGTGAAGATGGCGAAGATGGCGGCGCACTCGACGCCTACCAGGCTGCCGGGGAACAGCGCGATGAAACCGGTCACGGTGATCGACAGGAAGCCCAGCACCGGAATCGATTGCAGAATGTCCAGCGCCGGGACCATCACTTTCTCGGCGGTGCGGTTCTTGGAGGCCAGCGCGGCAAAGGCAAAGGTGAACAGGAGCGACGCCATCAGCGCCACCAGCATGCGGATGCTGGTGCGCATCAGGTAATACGGCAGGTAGGCGATGTCCAGATGCACCGCCAGCGGCTCGCCGGGCTGGTAGGGCACGTTCATTTGCCGGGCGGCAAAGGCCACCAGCACGATCACCGCCAGGATGATGGGCAGYAGCGCCAGGTCGAATCGGTTCGGCGGCGCGGTCAGCAACTGGCTGGCATAGCCTCGGAGTGTGACCGAGCTGGCCTGGTCGTGTTCGGCTTGCTGCATTATCTTGACAGTGGATCGTTGAGCGGTTGCCGGTGCGGGGCCGGCTGGCCCCGGGGCCTGGATGGATCGGCGGCGCGCGCGTGGCGCCGCGCCGGCGTTGGCGGAGAGCGGGATTTGCAATGATGCCGCAACGCCGGGCGCATCGTTGTGCTTTTGGCGTTACCCGTGTTGGGGTGTCCTTACTGGTAACGCTTGGGATCGCAGTCTAGTTTACTTGTGATGCATGCCGCGGCTGTTTCAGCCGCCGCGTCGGGCAAGGGGAACCCAGATGGAAACATGGCACATCGTGGTCAAGGGGCGGGTGCAGGGCGTGGGCTACCGCGCGGCCTGCGCAGGGCAGGCCGGGGCGCTCGGGCTGGGCGGCTGGGTGCGCAACCGGCAGGATGGCTCGGTGGAAGTGATGGCCTACGGGCCGCCTGATCGGCTGGAGGCACTTTGCGCCTGGATGCGGCGCGGGCCGCCAGCCGCGCAGGTCAGCGCGCTGGTGGCGCTGCCCGGCGCGGGCGAGTTCGACGATTTCGACTGCCTGCCGACAGCCTAGCGTCCGGGGTCAGTTGGCGCGCCAATCCACCGGTGCGGCGCCGTGCCGCTGCAGCCAGTCGTTGGCCAGCCGGAAATGTCCGCACCCCAGGAAACCCCGATGCGCCGAAAGCGGCGACGGGTGCGGCGCTTCCAGAACGCAGTGCGAGCCGGCCAGCAAGGGTTTCTTGGCCTGGGCGTGGCYGCCCCACAGCAGGAAGACCAGGTTGGGGCGGGCGGCGGACAAGCCCTGGATCAGGCAGTCCGTTATCGCTTCCCAGCCGCGCTTGGCGTGGCTGGCGGCTTGGCCTTGCTCCACCGTGAGCACGGTGTTGAGCAGCAGCACGCCCTGGCGCGCCCAGCCTTCCAGGTTGCCGGAGGTGGGCGCCGCCGTGGCGCCGTCACCGTATTCCGCGGCGATCTCCTTGAAGATATTGCGCAGGCTGGGCGGCACGCGCACGCCGTCGGGTACCGAGAAGGCCAGCCCGTGCGCCTGCGGAATCTCGTTGCCGTTGACCACGCCAGTGCCGTGGTAGGGATCCTGTCCGAGGATGACCACCTTGACGGTCTCGGGCGGCGTCAGGTGCAAGGCGTGGAACACCTCATGCGGAAAGACGGGCTTGCCGTTGGCACGTTCGCCGTCGACGAAGCTGGCCAGTTCCCGCCAGCCGGCCGTGTTCATGCAGGGGGCCAGCAATTCGCGCCAGGCAGCCGGCAGCGCCGCGGCTTGCGCGGACAGGCTGGCGGCGGCCGGAGCGGGGGCGGCATCGGCAACGGCCGGGGCTGCGAACAGGTCGGCCTGTACGCTGTTGTGCTTGCTCATGCTGGAGGAATACCTGGTTCTTTGTTGGGAGGGGCCGAGGAGGGCGCCGGCGCGACGTCAGGCGCGGCCCGCTCCGGCCGCGAGCCGGTAGCCGCGTGCGGCTTTGCTCTGGTCGGACGGCTTAAGGGGCGCGACATGCTGGAGGCGCAACGCCAGTGCGCGCAGCGCGGCCTCGGCTTGTTGCTGCGTGGGCGCCTGTCCGGCATCGCCGGGAAGCCACTCAAGCTCCAGTTCCCGGATCGTCTCTTGCTCGGCGCTCGCCGGCGCCGAAATCGTTCCGACGTCGAGTGCGGCCTCGATACGAACGCCATCCTGTTCGACCAGCCAGGTGCGCCGCGCGAAATCGGTGCGGAATACCGGCGCCAGTGTTGCGGCGAGCGGCGTCAGCAAGGCGCGGGCTTCGGCCGGGAAGGCGTCGAGTTCGATGGCTTCGGCGGCCACCTTGGTTTCCCACTCGTGGCGGGTGGCCATGCCGGCCTCGCTCTTGCCGGCGGTCTTCAAGGTCTGCAGCCATTGCTCGCCGTGGCGGCGCAGCCGCAGGGCGGCACGGGCGCCGGCCAGGTCGCGCGCGGGGGTGTCGAGGTAGACATTGAGCAGGGTGTGCTCGCCGCGCGCCTGGCCTTGCGCATCCAGCCAGGCCGCGAGCGCCGGCATGGCGCCGTCCGGCACCGCCAGTTTGAGTTCGATTTCCTGGGCCATTTTGGTGTGTGCTTCCCGCTCAGGCAAACAGGCGTGCCAGCTCGGCACCGGGGTCGGGCGCGCGCATGAAGGCCTCGCCCACCAGGAATGCATGCACATTGGCGTCGCGCATGCGCTGCACGTCGTCCGGGCCGAGAATGCCGGATTCGGTCACCACCAGGCGGTCTTCCGGGATGCGCGGCAGCAGGTCCAGCGTGTTGTCGAGCGTGACTTCGAACGTGCGCAGGTTGCGGTTGTTCACGCCCAGCAGCGGCGTCTTCAGGCGCAGCGCGGCATCCAGCTCTTCGCCGCCGTGCACTTCCACCAGCACGTCCATGCCAAGCTCATGGGCGCAGGCTTCGAGTTCCGCCATCAGGCCGTGGTCGAGCGCGGACACGATCAGCAGGATGGCGTCGGCGCCCCAGGTGCGGGCTTCATAGACCTGGTAGAGGTCGATCATGAAGTCCTTGCGCAGAGCCGGCAGCGGGCAGGCGCCGCGGGCGCGCTTGAGGAAGTCGGCGTGGCCCTGGAAGAAATTCACGTCGGTCAGCACTGACAGGCAGGCCGCGCCATGGCTGGCATAGCTCTCGGCAATCGCCTCCGGCACGAAATTCTCGCGCAGCACGCCTTTGGAGGGGGAGGCTTTCTTCACTTCGGCGATCACCCCGGCGTCACCGGCGGCGATCTTTTCGCGCAGCGCGCGCTCAAAGCCGCGCGGCGCCAGGCCCGGCTCGCCGCGCAGGCTCTCGGCCTCGGCGCGCAAGCTGGGCAGGTCGCGCTTCTTGCGCGCCGCGTTCACTTCGTCGGCCTTCACGGCCAGGATCTTCTGCAGGATATCGGACATGCGGTAATTCTCTCGCTCGACGGATGGGCTACGGGGCCGGCTTATTTGAACTGCTGCGTGGCGCGCACGAACTGGTTGAGCTTCTCGCGCGCCGCGCCACTGGCGATGGCTTCGCGCGCGCGCTGGATGCCGTCCTCGATCGAGGTGGCCACATTGGCCGCGTATAGCGCGGTGCCGGCATTGAGCGTGACGATCTCGCGCGGAGTGCCTGGCACGTCGGTCAGTGCTTCGAGCAGCATCTCCTTGGACTCGGTGGCATCAGCCACCTTCAGGCCGCGATTGGAGATCATCTGCAGGCCGAAGTCCTCGGGGTGGATCTCGTACTCGCGCACCTCGCCGTCCTTCAGTTCGCCCACCAGCGTGGCGGCGCCCAGTGAGACTTCGTCCATGCCGTCCTTGCCGTAGACCACCAGTGCATGCCTGGCGCCCAGGCGCTGCATCACGCGCACCTGGATGCCGACCAGGTCGGGGTGGAACACGCCCATCAGGATATTGGGCGCGTCTGCCGGATTGGTCAGCGGGCCCAGGATATTGAAGATGGTGCGCACGCCCATTTCCTTGCGGATCGGCGCCACGTTCTTCATGGCCGGGTGATGGGTGGGCGCGAACATGAAGCCGATACCGGTCTGCTCGATGCACGCGCCGACCTGTTCCGGCGTCAGCATGATATTGACGCCCAGCGCTTCCAGCACGTCGGCGCTGCCCGACTTGGAGCTGACGCCGCGGTTGCCGTGCTTGGCGATGCGCGCGCCGGCGGCGGAGGCGACGAACATCGACGCCGTGGAGATATTGAAGGTGTGCGAGCCATCGCCACCGGTGCCGACGATGTCGACGAAGTTCTCGCGGTCCTTGACGGGCACCTTGTTGGCGAACTCGCGCATCACCTGCGCCGCCGCCGAGATCTCGCCGATGGTCTCCTTCTTGACGCGCAGCCCGGTCAGGATGGCCGCCGCCATCACCGGCGACATCTGGCCCTGCATGATCTGCCGCATCAGGTGCAGCATCTCGTCATGGAAGATCTCGCGGTGTTCGATGCAGCGGGTCAGGGCTTCCTGGGGCGTGATGGACATGGCGGTTTCCGTCTTGATATTTGATGGCGCGGGCGCGTTCGGCGTATCGAGCAGTCTCATCGCGGCGCCTTGATGAAGTTGGCCAGCAGCGCATGGCCATGCTCGGACAGGATGGACTCGGGATGGAACTGCACGCCCTCGACGGCTAGCGTCTTGTGGCGCACACCCATGATTTCGCCATCCGGTGTCCAGGCGGTCACTTCCAGGCAATCCGGCAATGTCTCGCGCTCGATCGCCAGGGAATGATAGCGCGTCACGTCGAAATGCTTGGGCAGGCCGGCGAAGACGCCTTCCTGCGTGGTCTCGATGCGGCTGACCTTGCCGTGCATGACCTGCTTGGCGCGGATCACCTTGCCGCCGAAGGCCTCGCCGATGGCCTGGTGGCCCAGGCACACGCCCAGCATCGGGATGCGGCCGGCAAAGTGCTGCAGCGTCGCCACGGAGATACCGGCTTCCTTCGGGCTGCACGGGCCGGGCGAGACGCAGATATGGTCGGGCCTGAGCGCCTCGATCTCTTCCAGCGTGATTTCGTCGTTGCGATAGGTGCGCACGTCGGCGCCGAGTTCGCCGAAGTACTGGACGAGGTTGTAGGTAAACGAATCGTAGTTGTCGATCATCAGCAGCATGGCGGTTCCCCTGTTCCCTTTACCTTAGATATCCGAATCCAGGCCGTCCTGGACCTGCTCGGCGGCGCGGATCACGGCGCGCGCCTTGGCTTCGGTTTCCCTCCATTCGGCTTCGGGGTCCGAGTCCGCAACGATGCCGGCGGCGGCCTGCACATAGAGATTGCCGTCCTTGACGATGCCGGTGCGGATGGCGATCGCCAGGTCCATTTCGCCGCCGAAGGACAGGTAGCCCACCGCGCCGCCATAGATGCCACGCTTGCGCGGCTCCAGTTCGTCGATGATCTCCATCGCATGCACCTTGGGCGCGCCCGACAGCGTGCCGGCCGGGAAGGTGGCGCGCAGCACGTCCAGGTTGCTCATGCCGGGCTTGAGCGTGCCTTCCACGGAACTGACGATGTGCTGCACGTGGGAGTACTTCTCGATCACCATCTGGTCGGTGACCTTGACCGAGCCGGTCTCGGCGATGCGGCCGATATCGTTGCGCGCCAGGTCGATCAGCATCACGTGCTCGGCGATTTCCTTCGGGTCGTTGAGCAGTTCGGTGGCGAGCTGCGCGTCCTTTTCCGGCGTGTTGCCGCGCGGGCGGGTGCCGGCCAGCGGACGGATGGTGACGATGTGATCCTCGCGCTGGTCGCCATTGCTGCCAACCCGGCGGGTTTCCTGCCGCACCAGGATCTCGGGCGAGGCGCCCACGATCTGGAAGTCGCCAAAGTTGTAGAAGTACATATAGGGCGACGGATTCAGCGAGCGCAGCGCGCGGTACAGCGTCAGCGGCGAGTCGCGGTACGGCTTGACCAGGCGCTGGCCGATCTGCACCTGCATCATGTCGCCGGCCATGATGTACTCCTTGGCCTTGTGCACGGCGGTGAGGTAATCGGCCTTGTCGAACTCGCGGTAGACGTCGGTCTGCACCGAGGGGCTGGTGATCGGCACATCCACCGGCTGGCGCAGCTTCATGCGCAGCTCGCGCAGGCGCTGGCGGGCACGGGCGTAGGCCTCTGGCGTGGTCGGGTCGGCGTAGACGATCAGGTAGAGCTTGCCTGACAGGTTGTCGATTACCGCCAGCTCTTCGCACAGCAGCAGCTGGATGTCAGGCAGATTCAGATCGTCCGGCTTTTGCGTGTTGGCCAGCTTCTTTTCGATATAACGCACGGCATCGTAGCCGAAGTAGCCAGCCAGGCCGCCGCAGAAGCGCGGCAGGCCGGGGCGCAGCGCCACCTTGAACCGCTTCTCGAAATCGGCGATGAAGTCGAGCGGGTTGCCTTCATGGGTTTCCACCACGCGGCCGTCGGTGACCACTTCGGTGCGCATGCCGTGGGCGCGCAGCAGGGTGCGGGCGTGCAGGCCGATAAAGGAGTAGCGGCCGAAGCGCTCGCCGCCCACCACGGATTCCAGCAGGAAGGTGTTGACCCCGCGCGTTTGCGACTGCGCCAGCTTCAGGTACAGCGACAGCGGCGTTTCCAGGTCGGCGAAGGCTTCGGCGATCAGCGGGATGCGGTTGTAGCCCTGCTCGGCCAGCGATTTGAATTCCAGTTCGGTCATGTCGATCCTCTTGTGCTGCGGCGCCTGCGTATCAGTATGGCGCACGCCGCGATGTCGGCAACTTGGGGCTGGAAGGTCGTCAGACCCGCCCCGGAGAGACCATGGCGCGGACGAGTGTCCACGCACGGCCGGGGTGGGCGTGCAGCGCGTTCGGGTGACACCGGCGCAAGGCTGGGATGTCGGGCGGCTGGAAAATCAGTGAGGGTCCGGCAACCTGCCGGTCTGGCCGGCCCCATCCTGGTACGGATGCATCGCGGGGATGCGGGAAGGGGGCGGTCAGGAGACTCGCGAACGCACTTTACGCCTGTTGGGAGGCGCGCCAGCGACGCCAGGGCCAGGCCTGCCGATCACTGCCAGAAGAGATGCGTTTGCGGTTCAGAAACATGAAATCGTGTTCAGCGATTTATGGTTTGGGTGTTTGGCGATGCTGGTGTCCGACGGCCGTGGCCGCCAGGGTCATGTCCGATGTGCCGCAAAAAGCTCCGCAGCCAGGACAATGGAATCGACTATACCATCGGCGTCGACGCCTTGTACAGGATTGCCATGGTTGTAGCCATAGGGCACCAGGAGCACTCCCATGCCCGCCGCGCGCGCTGCCTGCGCATCGTTTTCCGAGTCGCCGATCGCCGCCATCTGGGCCGGCTCCAGCCGGAACGCATCGGCCACCTTGAGCAGCGGCAGGGGATCCGGCTTGCGCAGGGCGAAGGCGTCGCCACCGTAGACCAGCTCGAAGAAGCGCCCCAGGCCTGTCTTCGCGAGTAGCGGCTCGGTGAAGTTGTGTGGCTTATTGGTTACGCAGGCCAGCCGCAGGCCTGCTGCCTTCAGCGCCGCCAGCCCCTCGGTGACGCCGGCGTAGACTCGCGAGAACTGGCCATTGATGCGCAGGTATTCGCGGTCGTACAGGGTCAGCGCATCCGCGAACATCCCATTGGCGTGGGCTGGCGAGAAGCGCGCGTCAAGCACGCACCGGATCAGGTTTTCCGAGCCCTTGCCGACGAAGCTGACGATTTCCGCCTTGCCCATCGGCTCGGCGCTGCCGAGTTGCGGATGCAGGTGGACCAGCGCCTTGAGCATGGCATTGACCGCGGCATGGAAGTCGCCCGCGGTGTCCACCATGGTGCCGTCCAGGTCGACAATGACGCCCCGGATACCGCGCCAGTCGGTGCGTTTAGGCTGGACCACGCTCATTGGCCAACCTTGGCCAGTTCGGCGCGCATGGCCGACAGCACGCCCTTGTAGCCGCCATCGGCGTCCGGCTTGCTGAACACGGCCGAGCCGGCGACAAAGGTGTCGGCGCCGGCCGCGGCAATCTCGGCGATGTTGTCCACCTTCACGCCGCCGTCCACTTGCAGCAGGATGCGACGGCCGGTGCGCTCGGCGTAGGCGTCGATACGCTTGCGGGCCTCGCGCAGCTTGTTGAGCGTTTCGGGAATGAAGGACTGGCCGCCGAAGCCGGGGTTGACCGACATCAGCAGGATCAGGTCGATGCGGTCCATCACGTGGTCCAGATGGTGCAGCGGCGTGGCCGGGTTGAACACCAGACCCGCCTGGCAGCCATGATCGCGGATCAGCGACAGCGTGCGGTCGATATGGTCGCTGGCCTCCGGGTGGAAGGAGATGATATTGGCGCCGGCCTTGGCGAAGTCCGGGACGATGCGGTCCACCGGGCGCACCATCAGGTGCACGTCGATCGGGGCGGTCACATGCGGGCGGATCGCCTCGCACACCAGCGGGCCCACGGTCAGGTTCGGCACGTAATGGTTGTCCATCACGTCGAAATGGATCCAGTCGGCGCCGTCCGCGGTCACGCGCCGCACTTCCTCGCCCAGGCGGGCAAAGTCGGCGGACAGGATGGACGGGGCGATGCGGTAGGTGGGCGTGCTCATGGCGGGGCTCGGAGGAGGGTGCTTCAAGGGGAAGGCGGTATTTTACCCTCCCCGCGCAGCGTGGCGCTGCCCGCAGGCGGGCAACTCGCGGCGGCTTTGCTTGCCGCCCCCGGAGCCTTGCCGCACAATGCGGCTACCCTGATCCCGCCTGCGATGTGCCGACAATGAGCGAATACGCGTTTTCCGTGGCTGTACGGACCCAGTACCTGACCGACCAGTCAGACCCCGAGCGGGGGCGCCATGCCTTCGCCTACACCATCACGATCCACAATACCGGCGAGGTGGCGGCGCAGTTGATCTCGCGCCACTGGGTCATTACCGATAGCGACAATGGTACCCAGGAAGTGGCCGGCCTTGGCGTGGTCGGGCACCAGCCGCTGCTCAAGCCGGGCGAGCATTTCGAATACACCAGCTGGGCCACCATCTCGACGCCGGTGGGCTCGATGAAGGGAGAGTATTTCTGCGTGGCCGAGGATGGTCATCGCTTCGAGGTGCCGATTCCGGAGTTTGCGCTGGTCCTGCCGCGCATGCTGCATTGAGGCGCGCCCGCCGGGGCGGGGCCGGGCTGCAATGCGTGCAAGGCTGCCCGCCGGCGCGGCGCGGAACCTATTGGCCCGGCGTGCGGTCCTGATCCTGTCGGGTATGGGCAGCGTCCTGGCCGGCACGTGAAGGATGATTGTCCGGAGCGCGGCTTGGGCGCGGGTTTTTCTTGGCCGTGCCCATGGTCCAGAGCACGATAAAGATCAGCAGGAAGAGCGCCAGTCCGGCCTCAAGGGCGAACAGCAGCATGGGATGGGCTTCGAAAAACTTGCTCATGACAGGGCGACAGGGCTACGTGGAGGCGACGGTGGGCATTGTAGGCCATAGCCCGCCACGGCTGGCCGTGGCATCCGCTGCATCCGCGACAAGCTGAGTTTTCATCCAATCAAGATGGCATACCTGCATTCCTTTTTCCGTTTTCCATTTTCTCCCCCCCGGGCCTCGGCCGCACAGGCACGCAAGGAGGCCGGCGGGTGCCGGCTCGGCTGGCTGGGGCTGGCCGCCGCGGCCTCGCTGCTGGCCGGCTGCATGAGCGGTCCGCCGCCCCGCGTCGAGGGGCCCGGGACGCGGCCCGTGACACCGCCGACCGGTTCCACGCAGAAGGGCGTCCTGCAGGCCGCCAACTGGAACGAGATCGGGGGCTGGGGCCAGGACGACGTGCGCGCCGCCTGGCCGGCGCTGCAGGCCAGCTGCCAGGCCTTGAAGAAGCGCGCCGAATGGAACCGCGTTTGTGCGCTTGGCATGCTGGTCGATGCCGGCGACCTGGGCGCCATGCGCGCCTACTTCGAATCCAACTTCCAGCCCTTCCGCGTGGTCAACGGCGACGGCACCGACAGCGGGCTGATCACCGGCTATTACGAGCCGATCCTGCATGGCGCGCGCACGCGCCAGGGCCAGTACCAGATCCCGCTGTACCGCAAGCCGCCCCAATGGGCCAACCGGCCGCTGCCGGCGCGCGCCGAACTGCTGCAGAACCCGGCGCTGCGCGGCCAGGAGCTGGTCTGGGTGGACGATCCCGTGGAAGCCGCCTTCCTGCAGATCCAGGGCTCAGGCCGGATCCGCCTGCAGGACGGCAGCGTCATGCGGGTGGGCTTCGGCGGTACCAATGACCAGCCGTTCCGCTCCTTCGGCAAGTGGCTGCTCGACCGTGGCGAGATCACGCCGGCGCAGGCCACCATGCAGGGCATCAAGGCCTGGGCGCGCGCCAATCCGGGCCGCGTCGAGGAAATGCTCAACGTCAATCCGCGCTTTGTGTTTTTCCGTGAGCTGCCGGCCAACAACGATGGGCCGGTCGGCGCACTGGGCGTGCCCCTGACTGCGGAGCGCTCCATCGCGGTAGATCCCGCCACCATTCCGCTGGGCGTGCCGGTCTTCCTCTCCACCACCAGGCCGCTCTCCACCGAGCCGATCCAGCGCCTGATGTTCGCGCAGGATACGGGGACCGCCATCAAGGGGGGCGTGCGCGCTGACTTCTTCTGGGGCGCCGGGGATGCGGCGGGCGAAACCGCCGGCCGCATGAAGCAGGGCGGGCGCATGTGGGTGCTGATGCCGCGTAGCTAGGCCGCCGGCCGGCCAGTCCTGGCCGGCCACGGGCTTTCAGCGCGGGCGCTGGTCGACGATGCGCCGCGCCTTGCCCACGGAGCGCTCCACGCCACCGGAGGGCAGGATCTCGATGCTGACGGTGACGCCGATATAGGCCTTGATGTCGTAGGTCAGCTGCTTGTTGGCCTGCTGCGCGGCCGCAGGATCGACGCCATGCGCGCATTCCACGCGCACGGTCAGCACATCGAGATGGCCGTCCTTGCTCAGCACGCACTGGTAGTGCGGCGCCAGTTCAGCATGCTTGAGGATCAGTTCCTCGATTTGCGAGGGGAACACATTGACGCCCCGAACGATCATCATGTCGTCGGAGCGGCCGGTGATTTTTTCCATCCGGCGGAAGGCCGGGCGGGCGCTGCCGGGCAGCAGGCGGGTCAGGTCACGGGTCCGGTAGCGGATGATCGGCAGCGCCTCCTTGGATAGCGAGGTGAAGACCAGTTCGCCAAACTCGCCATCGGGCAGGACTTCGCCAGTGACCGGATCGATCACTTCCGGATAGAAATGATCTTCCCAGATGGTCGGGCCGTCCTTGGTCTCGGCGCACTCGTTGGCCACACCCGGCCCCATCACTTCCGACAACCCATAGATATCCACCGCCGAGATGCCCATGCGCTTCTCGATGGCCAGGCGCATCTCGGGCGTCCAGGGTTCGGCGCCGAAGATGCCGACCCGAAGCGAGGTGGACGCGGGATCGATGCCCTGGCGCTCGAATTCGTCCGCGATGGCCAGCATATAGCTGGGCGTGACCATGATCACTTCGGGCTTGAAATCCTGTATCAGCTGAACCTGCCGCTCGGTCTGGCCGCCGCCGAAGGGGATCGCTGTGAGCCCCGCTTTTTCCACTCCATAGTGCGCGCCCAGGCCGCCGGTGAACAGCCCGTAGCCATAACTGATATGCACCTTGTCGCCGCGCCGGGCTCCTGCCGCGCGGATCGAACGCGCCATCACCGTGGCCCAGGTGTCGATGTCCTTCAGCGTATAGCCCACCACCGTGGGCTTGCCGGTCGTGCCCGACGAGGCATGGATGCGCGCCACACGGTCCTGCGGCACGGCAAACATGCCGAACGGATAGTTGTCGCGCAGGTCCTGCTTGGTGGTGAAGGGAAAGCGGGCGAGGTCGGCCAGGGTCCGCACCTGGTCCGGATGCACGCCGGCGGCGTCGAACTTGGCACGGTAGACCGGCGAGTTCTGGTAGGCGTGGTTGAGCGACCATTTCAGGCGTTCCAGCTGCAAGGCCTGCAATTCGTCGCGGCTGGCGGTCTCGATCGGATCGAGCGGCAGATCTGTCAGGCGCGTCATAGTGTCTCCTGCGCGTGGGGGCTTATGTATTGGTGTGTCTATGTCGATGGATTCACGCCGGTTCCGGCGGGGTAACCACATGCCCCTTGATCTGGGCGGACTTGCCGCGGAACATCGCCACCACTTCGCCCGCACGGTTGATTACGCGGATATCGTAGATGCCATGCCTGCCCGACAGGACCTGTTCCGTGGCTTCGGCGGTCAGCACGTCGCCATCGTGTACGGGTTTGAGGAATTCGATGCTGCAGCCCGCGGCCACCGTGTTGATATTGTGACTGTTGCAGGCGAAGGCAAAGGTCGAATCGGCCAGCGTGAACATCAGGCCGCCGTGGCAGATGCCGTGGCCGTTGAGGAACTCCTGCCGTACCGGCATGGACAGGCGCGCGTAGCCGGGCCGTACGGCCTCAAGGGTAATGCCCAGCCAGCGGCTGCAGGCATCGGCTTCGTACATGCTGGCGGCGGCCGCTTCGGCAAGGGCCTGGGGATTGTGGGTCAAGCTGGTCTCCTGTCGGGGGCGGGGAGGGTGGATTACCGGTGGGGGCCGGCCTTAGCGGCCGGTGAAGCGCGGCGCGCGCTTTTCCAGGAAGGCGTTCACTCCCTCGGCATAGTCATGCGAGGCGCCCAGTTCGCGCTGCAGGTCGCGTTCCAGGTCGAGCTGGACGTCGAGCCCCTGGCTTGCGCCGGCGTACATCGCCTGCTTGATGGCTGCCAACGCCCGCGTCGGCTGAGCCGCCAGGTGGGTGGACAGGGCCAGCGCTTGCTCGGGCAGCAGGGGGTCGTCCATCGCCTCCCAGATCAGCCCCCATTTCTCGGCCTCTTCCGCGCTGAGCTTGTCGCCCGTCATGGCCAGGCCCATGGCGCGCGCCATGCCGATGCGTTTGGGGAGCAGCCAGGTGCCGCCGGAATCCGGGACCAGCCCGATTTTGACGAAAGCCTGGATGAAGCTGGCGGAGCGCGCCGCCAGCACCATGTCGCAGGCCAGGGCAAGGTTGGCACCCGCGCCGGCCGCCGTGCCGTTGACAGCGGCGATCACGGGCAGCGGCAATTTTTGCAGGCGCCGGATCAAGCGGTTGAACCACACATCGATCAATTCGCCCAGATCCGTCATCGCACCGGGTGTGAAATCCAGGTCGGCCAAATCCTGTCCCGCGCAGAAGCCACGCCCTGCGCCGGTCAGCAGCAAGGACCGCGCGCCGCCGGCCTCGACATGGTCGAGCGCCTGCTGCAGCACGGCGTGCATCTCGCGGGTGAAGCTATTGAGCTTGTCGGGGCGATTGAGCGTGATAACCGCTACCTGGCCGTGCCATGCGAGCAGTATCGGGCCGGAAGTCAGGCTGACCTGTGGGGGCATTTCTGGCATCTTTGTCTCCTGCCATGTTTGTGGCTGCTATGTCTGGTGGTACGCCGGCGCTCCCTTATATATAGACGGAAGCGGAGCGCCGTTTAAATAAACCGACCAGTCGGTCGGCGAATGGTAGCACTAATTTCCACGCGCGAGTATTGTCTCGCTGGGTAACGAATCGATCCACTTCCAAGAGGAGAGCACATGTCGTACGAGAACATTCTGGTGGAGACGCGCGGCCGCGTAGGCCTGGTGACGTTGAATCGCCCGAAGGCCCTGAACGCGCTTAACGACGCGCTGATGGATGAACTGGGCGCGGCCCTGCTTGCCTTTGATGCCGATGAGGCCATCGGCAGCATCGTGATTACCGGCAGCGAGCGTGCCTTTGCCGCGGGCGCGGATATCGGCATGATGGCCAAGTACTCCTATATGGATGTGTACAAGGGGGACTACATCACGCGGAATTGGGAGGCTATCCGCCGCGTCCGCAAGCCGGTGATCGCGGCGGTAGCGGGATACGCGCTGGGCGGTGGCTGCGAACTGGCCATGATGTGCGACATCATCATCGCGGCCGATAGCGCCCGCTTCGGCCAGCCGGAAGTCAAGCTGGGCACGATGCCCGGGGCCGGCGGCACCCAGCGCCTGCCGCGCGCCGTGTCCAAGGCAAAGGCCATGGACCTGTGCCTGACCGCGCGCATGATGGATGCGGCGGAAGCCGAGCGTGCAGGCCTGGTGTCGCGCGTGGTTGCGGCCGACAAACTGCTCGACGACGCCCTGGCCGCCGCCGAGACCATCGCCGGCTTCTCGCTGCCAGTGGTCATGATGATCAAGGAGTCGATCAACGCCGCTTACGAGACGAGTCTTTCCGAAGGTGTTCACCTTGAGCGCCGCCTGTTCCACTCGACCTTCGCGACTGAGGACCAGAAGGAGGGAATGGCCGCATTTGTGGAGAAGCGCGCGGCCAATTTCCAGCATTGCTGAAAACTTGATAGGTAAATACCCGAGTAACCTTATCGGGTACTCATCTTCCCGATGCGGCTGGAAAGGGCATATTTTCTTTATAGATCAATGGGTTGATTTCGATCGCCAAAAACCTCTCTCATACTTGTGTGACAAAGCTGTTGCCAAGTTGGGTTGATCCCCTTAAGATTCGCCCCCTCGCAACACAACTACCGCGCTGCAAAGCAGGCGGGACAAGGGTTGCGGGGTTGGCAGGGGTGGTTGGCGGCGCGAAAGGCGCGGCGAACTGAAGTAAAAAAACCTGTTGACGAAACGCTGATTGCTCTTCATAATCTCGTTTCTCTGCTGCAGCAAACGCAGCGACGCGGTGAGCAAAGCGAACCGCGGCCAGTTCTTTAACAAACAAACAACCGATAAGTGTGGGCGCTTGATAGCGGATGCGGAAGACTTCGGTCTTTTAGCTTACAAGTTATAAAGTGCTCGCACAGTAAAACATGTTGGTTATGTCCGGGGTGCAAATCACGGATGTAGCCAGTCA